>CALDVP010000114.1 GCA_937924195.1 uncultured Lysobacterales bacterium | reverse complement strand
GATGGTCTCGAGCCGCTGGCCGCGGCCGAGATCGGCGCGGCTGTCGCGCACGAAGCGCTCGACCGCGGCCGGCTCGCCGGCGACGACCAGCCGGTAGGTGATCCGCGCGCCCTCCTGGTCGAGCCCGGTCGCAGGCAAGTCGGACAGCGGGATGAAGACGCGCGGCGCGACATTGAAGTAGTCGAGCGCGGCATCGGGCTCGCGACTGACCAGCGCCGCGACCGTGAAACGCGACAGCCCGAGCTCCAGCGGGTCGCCGACCCGCGCGCCGAGCGTCTCGGCGCCGGCACGGGTGATCCAGACGGTTCCGGGGGCTGGAATGCCCTCCGCGCGGCGCTCCTCGCCGGTGGCCGGATCGATCAGCATGAACTCGCCGCGCAGCGGAAAGCCCGCGCCGAGCGCGCGGATCTCCGAGAGCTTGAACTCCTCGCCGGCGCGCGCCATCGAACGGAAGCTCAGGACCTCGGTCGCGGCGAGGCCGGGCGCGGCGGCGCGGCGGCGCGGCGCCGAGCCGATCGGCTCGTCCGCGCGCAGCACGGCATCGCCACCGAGGAGTCGATTGGCCTCGAGCGCGAGCGCGCGCCCGGCGCGGTCGGTGATGAAGCCGATGGTCGTGACCGCGGTGACCGCGAGCACGAGCGCGGCGAGCAGCACGCGGATCTCGCCCGAGGCGAAGTCGCGCCGGAGCAGGCGCCACGCGAGCGGCAGGGCGGCCGGCGCGCGATTCATCGGGCCGCCGGTGTTCACGACACCATCCGCCCGCCGGCCAGCCGGATCTGGCGGGGGCAGCGTGCGGCGAGGCGCTCGTCGTGCGTGACCAGCACCAGCGTGGTGCCGGCATCGCGATTGAGTCCGAACAGCAGGTCCGCGACCGCGACACCGGTCGCGGTGTCGAGGTTGCCGGTCGGCTCGTCGGCGAACAGCACCTTCGGGCGAGTCACGAAGGCGCGCGCGATCGCGACGCGCTGCTGCTCGCCACCGGAGAGCTGGCGCGGATAGTGGCCGAGGCGGTCGGCAAGGCCGACACGGCCAAGAATCGCCCGCGCCTCTGAGTCGGCATCGGCGCGTCCGGCGAGCTCGAGCGGGAGCATCACGTTTTCGAGTGCGGTCAGCGAGGGCAGCAGCTGGAAGCTCTGGAACACGAAACCGACCCGCTCGCCGCGCAGCCTGGCGCGACCGTCCTCGTCGAGCGCGCCGAGCGAGCGGCCGCCGAGCACGACGTCGCCAAAGGTCGGCACGTCGAGCCCCGCGAGCAGCGAGAGCAGGGTGGACTTGCCGGAGCCCGATGCCCCGACGATCGCGAGCGCGTCGCCTTCGGCGATCGCGAAGGACACCCCTTCAAGGATCGTCAACTCGCGATCCGGCAGACTCACGCGCTTGGTCAGGCCACGCGCGATCAGCACCTCGGGGCCGCGGCGCGGCAGTTCGACGACGGTTTCGGGCATCGCGGCCATGGCAGATTCGGCAGAAGGGAAGACGATGATCGGCGCAAGAGCCACAGTCTGGCGAGGTTGGTCTCAAGCCGGCGTCATGCTGCTCGCGGCCATCGCGTTCGTTCAGGCGGCATTCGCCGAGGCGTCGGGCCCGACGTCACGACCCGATCCGCACACCGTGCTGGTACTCGGAGACTCGCTGTCGGCCGGCTACGGCATGGCCGCAGGCGAGGCTTGGCCGGCGCTGCTCGAGGCGCGCCTGCGCGAGCGCGACCCGCGCTTCCGGGTCGTCAACGCCAGCATCAGCGGCGAAACCACCGCGGGCGGACTCGCGCGGATCGACGCCGCGCTCGCGCGCCACCGCCCGGTGATCGTCGTGATCGCGCTCGGCGCGAACGACGCGCTGCGCGGCTTGCCGCTATCGCTGGCGCGCGAGAACCTCGCCGCGATCGCGAGGCGTGCGCGCAAGGCCGGCGCCGCGGTGCTGGTGATCGGGATGGAGATGCCGCCGAACTTCGGGCTGGACTTCACGGCCGCCTTCCGGGCGATGTTCGCCGAGGTCGCCTCCGCCGAGGGAGCCGAACTGCTGCCGTTCCTGCTCGAGCCGATCGCGCGCGACCGTGCAAATTTCCTCGACGACAACCTGCACCCGACACCGCAGACCCAGCCGGTGATCGTCGACCATGTGTGGACCGTGCTCGGCCCGATGATCGAGGCACTACCGGCCGAGTGACCCGGCCTCATTGCGGTTCGGCCAGCGTCCAGCGGGGCTCGAGGCCCAGGCCGGCGTCGTCCGGAGCATCGACTCCGCGCGCGCTCGGCTGGTTTCAGCGCGGCCCCGCGTCCGCCTCGTCGATCGAGCGGCGCGCGGCGTCGAGGACCTCGGTCTCGACCCCCTTCGCCTGGTCGAGGGCCCGCAGTTGGGGATCGATCACGGTCGGGCGTTGCTCCGGCTGCGGCGCGGTCTCGGCTGACGGAGGCGATGCGGGCGCGCAGGCGGCGAGACTCTGCAGCATCACGGCAGCGACGATGGGGCAGAGGCGATTCGTAATGCGATGGCCGACCATGTCGGGTCTCCAATCCGGGCGCGGTCAGGCTAGCGCGAGTCGGGCCGCCGGGTACCGCTCGACGCGCGGCGCTCGTCGAGCGTGCACCGCATCCTTCATCGACCGTCGTCCGTCGCGCCCGACGATGCCATCGATCGCGTTTCGGCGATAAAGTCCCGAACCTGAATCTGGGGAGGGACGGGTGATGAGGCGTGTCAGGACGTGCACGGCGATGGTGGCCGTGCTGCTCGGCGGCTGCGCCAGCCACGCGCCAGTCGCCGACGTCGATCGCATGGGTGCGGCCCCGTCCGGCTACGTCGTGGTGCGCACCTACGTCGACCGCTTCAGCTTCCCCGAGGGCGACCAGCTGCGCCGAGTCGAGTACGGCTGGGACTACGACCGCGGTGAGGCCGAACAGCGTATCTACACGCTCGAGGGTGAGCTGCTGGAGCGCATTCCCCAGCCCGGCTTGACGCTCGAACTGACGGCGGCGGAACTCGAGCGTGCGCTCGCGCTGGTGCGGGCCCACCCGCGTCTGGCGGCGATCGCCGCGGCGCCCGACATCGAGCTCCACGGCGGTTTCAGCAAGCGCGAGCCGGGAACGATGTGCGACCGGGGCTCACGCTGCGTGCACGTGATGGGCGCGGGCCCCGAGGGCGGGGCGCGGCTGCACGCGATCGTCGACTTGTCGAAGGATCGCGTGGTCGATCCGGAATACCAGGGGCCCGACAGCCTCTTCAGGAAGGGAGAGAAGTGAGCATGTTCCGAATTTCCAGGTTCGCCGCCGTCGCGGCTTCGTGCGCCGCTCTGGCGATGGCGGTACATGCCGCACCGGCCGGCGCGCAGGCGTTTCCGGGATGCAGCCCGGCGGCCAACGAGACCTTGCTCGAGTGGCCGATCGGCAACCCGGTCTGGCAGCTGTGCTGGCTGAGACCGAGCCAGAGTTCCGGTCCACGCGGATCGGGCCTCGAGCTCCGCAACGTCTATTACCGTGGCAAGCAGGTGTTCAAGCGCGCACATGCGCCGATGCTCTTCGCCGAGTATCGCAATGGCGCGGGCGGCAACTGTTACCGCGACTGGAAGGACTCCAACTCGCCGTTCCTCGCCAATGCCGCGGTGCAGAACCAGCTCGGTCTCGGTGCCAACGTGATCACCTCCTGCGATCGCTCGAACCATCCGACGCAGAGTTATGGCAGCTGTCCGTTCGGCCTCGGCTCGCCCGGCGGGGCGACCTGTTTCACCGGCGTCGCAATCCAAGACCTCGGCGACCGGGTCACGCTGACGACGCAGTACGTCGCCGGCTGGTACCTCTACTCGATGCGCTGGACCTTCCATCTGGATGGCACCATCGAACCGCTGTTCGGGCTCGGCAACAGCAACGGCACGTACAACAACGTCACGCACTGGCACCACAACTACTGGCGTTTCGACTTCGACATCGACGGCGCTGGCAACGACCGGTTGTTGCTCGATGGAGTACCTCAGGCCAACGAGTTCAGCGCGCTGCATGCGCCAGGGCGGGTGTACGGCGTGCGTGACACCGTCACCGGTCGCGGCTACGACGTGCTGCCCGGCACCGCGACCAGCCCTCCGGGACCGATGGATCTGGTCTTCCCGGTCAACGAATCCGGGCGCAACTTCCACACCGTGGACGTGATGGGCACCCTGTTCGCGAACAACGAGTTCAGCGACAACCCGAGCTACAGCCTCAACGACTGCGCGGTGAACGTCGGCGCCCTGGTGACGCCGACCGTGCCGATCGTCGACACCGACGTGGTGATGTACTACCGCGGTGGCGTGCGCGATTCGGCCGGCGATTTCCCGGTCGGCAATCCGGTCCCCGCCGATCCGATGATCTGCAAGAGCGTCGGGCCGCGGATGGTGCCGGTCGGCGACTGGTCGGGCGAGGAGCTCTTCCGCAACGGCTTCGAGGAGTGAGCCACGCCGTCTGGCAGTCCGGCTCGAACGCCGCAGTCGGCCCGTAGACTTCGCGGCCAGGTCGAGTCCGTCGATCCGGCCCACCCTTCCGCGAGACCCCGTCATGCCCCAGGCCCTTCGTTCCAAGCCTTCGACCGTCGAGAACCTCGGCGCCCGCTGGGTCGGTGGCCTGCTCGCGGGTCTACTCGTCGTCGCCTCGGCCGAGGCTGCGATCAGCGGCCGGGTGATCCGCTTCGACGATAGCCAGCCGGTGGCCGGCCTGACCGTCGGTCTGCAAGCCGATCCGGACTCGCCGACCGCGACCACGGATGCAGGCGGCAACTTCACGCTGAACGTCAATCCGGTCGATCCCGTCTACGTCGCGGCCTGGAAGACCTACGACCACACCCCGGGCGCGGTGAACTATGCCACCGCGGCCGAGTTCGCGGTCGCCGGCCAGACCGACGTCGAGATCCGCGTGCCGGTGCTGCCGACCGCGGATGCGCAGGACTACCAGGTACCGTCGGCGGCGACTTGCGGCGCCTGCCACACCGAGCAGTTCGACCAGTGGCAGCAGTCGGTGCACGCGAACGCGGCCCGCAACGTTTGGGTCCGTGATCTGTTCAGCGGCGACGGCACGCCGGGCGGGTCCGCCGGCTACGTGTTCGTCGACTCCCACGATCCCGGCGAGACCGGTTTCTGCGCGACCTGCCACGCACCGATGCAGGACGTGCGCACGCCGGGCCAGCTCGCCTTCAATCAGATCAGCGGCGCTGCCGGCCTCGATGGCGTGTCGTGCCTCGGCTGCCACCAGATCGCCGACGTCGATCCGGCGCAGCTGAACGGCCTTCACCACGTCGGCGGCAAGAGCGATTACCGCTTCCCGGCCGCAACCGAGCATCCGACCGAGTTCTGGGTCTGGGGTCCGCTGCGCGACGTCGAGGCCGGCACGATGCGCAACCTCTACTCGCCGCTGTTCAAGCAGGCGCTGATGTGCGCGAGTTGCCATCAGTACAACAATCCGGAAACCGGCGCGCCGGGCCAGAACACCTTCGTCGAGTGGCAGGCCTCCCCGTTCGCGCAGCCGGGTCCCAACCAGAAGGTCTGCCAGGACTGCCACATGCCGCCGGCGGCCGGGCCGGGCACCATCGCCACGACGAGCCCGGTGATCCGCCCGGCCGACCAGCGCCGCGGCCACCAGTTCGGCGGTTCGACGCCGGCCAACCTGCAGCAGGCGATCCTGCTGCGCAGCACGGCCGAGCAGAGCGGCGGCGAGCTCGAGGTACGGGTCGAGGTCGAGAACCGCGGTGCCGGCCACGCCTTCCCGACCGGCGTGTCGATCCGCAACGCCTTCGTGCTGGTCGAGGCACGCATCGGCAACACCATGCTGATGCAGGTGCAAGGTCCGACGCTGCCGTTCTGGGTCGATGATGCGGTTCCCGGTGTGCAGCCGGGCGACTATGCGGGGCGCGCGGGGAAGGGTTTTGCGAAGATCCTCGAAGGTCGAATCAATGGCCAGGGGCCGGTGGTGCGGCCGGTGCTCTTCATCGATGCCGAGCGCGTGTTTTCCGACACCACCATTCCGTCCGGCACGACCGACACCTCGGTCTATCGCTTCCAGATTCCGCAGGGCGTCGCCGGGCAGGCCACCGTGACCACGCGGCTGATCTACCGGCGGGCCTTCCGCGAGCTGTACGTGACCAAGGGCTGGACCGAGCGTCCGACCGGCGGACCGATCGAGACCGAGATCGCGCGCGTGGACCGTCAGCTCGCGGTGCAG
>CALDVP010000113.1 GCA_937924195.1 uncultured Lysobacterales bacterium | reverse complement strand
TGTCCGCGTCGAGTGTTCGGTCGCGGGCGATGTCGATCCGCGCCAGCGTGTGCTCGGCCAGCGCCTCGTCGGCCGCGAAGAAGGCCTCCGCCCGCGACTCGCCGAGCCGTTCGCGGCGCAGCGCGCGGATGCGTTCGTGGCGCTCGCGCAGGTCGGCGATCGCAGCGAGGCGCGCGTCGGACACCGCGGCGAGGTAGTCGACGTAGCGGTCGAAGATCGCGAGCACCTCGCGCGCGACGGCTTCGCCATGTCGTTGCGCGACCAGATCCATGAGCAAACGACGAATCGACGCCGGATCGAGTTCCCCGACCAGGCTCAGCAGCTGGTCGAACAGCCGACGCAGGCCGAGGTCGGCGACGACGCGGCCGGCGTCATCGAGGCGCACCGCGCCATCGATCGCGGCGTCGCGCAGCGAACTGGTCGCGAGGAAAGCGACCCAATCTACCGGCGTTGCAGCAGCCCCACTCTCGCCATCTGCCGCGAGGCCGAGGCGCCTCCGGGGCACCGCCAGCAAGGCCGGGGCAACTTCGAAGGCTGGGCGACCATCGGCGAAGACCTCGCGGTCCGACGGCTGGCCCGAATCGCGAGGCCAGCCCAGCCAGAGGGCCAGCGCGGCGAATACCGCCACGCCGGACGCCAACGCCAGCCGGCGCCGCCAAGCCCGCGTGGCCACGCGCCGACCTGCCCTCGGGAACTCGTCAGAGCCCGAGGTTCTTCAGCCGATTCGCGTGCGCGCGCAGCACCGCAGCCGGGCTCGGCGAGAACAGCCCGCGCAGGCCGAGAAACTGGTTGACCTCGTCCATGTGGTTCCACGGATAGTCGTCGCGCAGCACGACGCCCCAGCGCGAGGAGCAGCGGCCGACGAGGCCGTCGTTCTGCTCGAAGCCGAAGAACAGGCTGCCGGCGCCGAGCAACGGGTCGCTGACGTCGAGGATGTTGGTCAGCACCGAGGTGCCGCTCAGCGAGTAGTAGCGGATCCCGTTGACCACGGCCGGACCCGTGCCGCAGCTCGTGGTCGGCGCACCCTGCGGATGACGGCCGTTGAAGGCCCGCGCGCCGCTGCTCGACAGCGAGGCCAGCGCGGCCAGCGAGTTCTGCGGGTCCGAGTTGCCCGAGATGAAGCCGAGGAAGCCCGACAGCGCGTTGACGAAGCCCGCGACCAGCGGCCGCAGCGGCGAGCCCGGGGGCAGCACGACACCGACTGCGTCCGCGACCGGGCTGCCCTGGTTCGGAGCGCCGAGCACGGTGACCGATGCGACGAGGTCCGGCCGCACCGAGGCGACGTAGCGGGCGGTCGGGCCGCCATGGCTGTGGCCGATCAGGTTGAAGCGCTGGAAGCCGCCGACCGCGCGCAGGCGGTCGAGGTCGCGGATCAACTGCTCGCCACGGATCTCGGTCGAATTGCTGGCCGAGACGCTGGCCGTGTAGACGCGGGCGCCCCCGGCACGCAGTTCGTCGCCGATGCCGTACCAGTAGTCGTAGACGCCGAGCACCGAGTCGAATCCGAGCAGCCCATGGATGAGCACGATCGGATGGCGCGTCTGGGTGTAGCCGCTCTGCGCGAGCGCGACGCACGACACGAGGCACAGCACGATGGTCGCCAGCACGCGACCGAAGATGGTCCGGATCATGTTCCCCTCCCCCGAAGAGTCCGCCTGATGGTCGGTCGACGGTCGCAGGCGGGCGACCGTGACGCCCTGGAATCTACGCCGGTGCCGGCGACAAAGTCAAACGTATGTTCGAACCCGCCTTGGCCGATGACGGGTCCACATGCCAGCAACGGCAAGCGATGCATCACTCGGCTCGTCCGGGGGCCGCGGGGCATGGCCGCGAAGCGCGCGAGCGAAGGAATGCTGCCCAAGTGCAGCGCGCCCTCGCTTGACCGCAATAGGTCTGATCCCCACACTGACGGCATGAAGATCCCGTTGCCCGCGCGACGCCGCAGCGCCAGCGCTCCCTTCGCGCCTTGCGGGGAAGCCGCGGATCCGCTCGCACGCATCCGGCGCGCGCTGGAACTCGGGCGACGCGCTCGCCTGCTCCGCCGACTCGGCGACGATGCCCGACTCGAACGCCATTCTCCGGCTGGCTGAGCGGGTCGCCGAAGCTGCCCGGTCCCTCGGGTTCGAATCAGCACTCATCGGGGCTGCCGCGCTCGCCGTCCATCGGTACACACGGGGGACCGAGGACATCGATCTCGCGGTGTCCGTGGACCCGCAGCGGCACCTGCCCGAATTGCAGCGTCACTTGTCGGCCCAGAGCCTGGTGACGGAGCTCCGGATGCCGGACGACGACGATCCCTTGGGTGGCCTTCTGTCAGTGCGGGACGAGAGTGATGGCGGCAGCGAGATCGTCGATGTCGTGAACTTCTTCAATCCCTGGCACTCCGGTCGATCGCCGGCTCGGGACGCCATCGCCCGAGCCCAGCCGCTGCCGGGCACTTCGCTTCGGTGCGTGACGATCGAGGACCTCGTGGCCCTGAAGCTCTACGCCGGAGGCCTCCAGGACCACGCCGACATCGTCCAGTTGCTCGCGCGCAATCCCGACGTCGACACGGACCTCCTCCGCCGGGTGGCGGGGCCCTTCGACCGTGGCCATGCCCTCGATCACCTGATCGAGCAAGCCGCTGCCCTCGGGGCCAGAGCCGGTCGACACCGGCGTCCGGAGTGACCTGGGCCCTCAGTGCCCTCCGCCGGAGTCGATCGCCTTGAGCTCGGTGATCAGCTTCGACGCCGCCTCCTGGCCGTCCGCGTACAGCATCGAGCAGTTGTCGGCGTAGAACAGCGCGTTCTCGATGCCGGCGAAGCCGGTGCCCTTGCCGCGCTTGATCACGATGACCTTCTTCGCGTCGACCACGTCGAGGATCGGCATGCCGTAGATCGGCGAGGACTTGTCGGTCTTCGCGACCGGGTTCACGACGTCGTTGGCGCCGATCACGATCGCGACGTCCGTGGTCGCGAACTCGGGGTTGATCTCGTCCATGTCGACGATCAGGTCGTAGGGCACGCCGGCCTCGGCCAGCAGCACGTTCATGTGCCCCGGCATGCGCCCGGCGACCGGGTGGATCGCGAACTTGACCTCCTTGTCGCGCTTGATCAGCTGCTGGGTCAGCTCCCAGATCTTGTGCTGCGCCTGAGCGACGGCCATGCCGTAGCCCGGCACGATCACGACCTTCTCGGCGAGATAGAGCAGCGAGGCTGCGTCGGCCGGCTCGATCGGCTTCATCGTGCCCTTGATTTCGGTGCCGCCCCCGCCGCCGCCGAAGTTCGAGAACAGCACGTTGCGGATCGGCCGGTTCATCGCCTTGGCCATCAGCTGGGTCAGCAGCAGGCCGGCCGCCCCGACCACGGTGCCGGCGATGATCAACGCCTCGGAACCCAGCACGTAGCCCTTGAACGCGACCGCGAGCCCGGTGAAGGCGTTGTAGAGCGAGATCACGACCGGCATGTCGGCGCCGCCGATCGGCAGCGTCATCAGCACACCGACGATCAGCGCCAGCGCGAAGAAGGCGACGATCACCGACACGTCGAGATCGACCACCAGCCACGCACCGAGGGCCAGGGTGGCGAGGAAGACGACGAGGTTGAAGACCTGCTGGCCGGCGAAGGTGAAGCGCTTGTCGAGCCGGCCGTCGAGCTTGGCCCACGCGATCACCGAGCCCGAGAACGAGACCGCGCCGATCAGCGAGCCCAGCACCGCGAGCACCGACTTGGTCGCGTTCATGCACTGATGGCCCGCCATCGCCTCGGCCGTGCACTCGCCGCTGAAGGCGGCGGCGTTGATCATCGCCGCGGCACCGATCGCCGCGGCCGAGCCGCCGCCCATGCCGTTGAAGATCGCGACCATCTGCGGCATGTCGGTGATCGGGACGCGCTTGCCCCAGACCCAGAACACCCACGACAGCGCGATCGCGAGCACCATCAGGCCGAGGTTGACCGGATCGAAGCCGTGCGCGCCCCAGGTCGACGGCGCGACGAAGGTCACGACCGTCGCCAGCACCATGCCGACGCCAGCCCACTGGATGCCACGGCGGGCGGTGACCGGCGAGCTCATCTTCATCAGCCCGACGATGAACAGCACCGCCGCGGCGAAATAGCTCGCCCATGCGGCGAGGTCGAGCAGTTGCGGGAGCGCCATCTCAGCCGCCTCCCTGCTTGCTGGACTTGAACATCTCGAGCATCCGCTCGGTGACGACGTAGCCGCCGACCGCGTTGCCGGCGCCGAGCAGCACCGCGAGGAAGCCGACCGCGCGCTCGAGCGTGGTGTCGGCGTGGGCCAGCGCGACCATGCCGCCGACGACGACGATGCCATGCACGAAGTTCGAGCCAGACATCAGCGGCGTGTGCAGGATCACCGGCACGCGCGAGATGATGACGTGGCCGGTGAAGGCCGCCAGCATGAAGATGTAGAGCGCGAGGAATCCGTCCATCACGAGGCTCCTTCGACCAGCTTGCGCGTCGGTTCGTGCCGGATCGTGCCGGCGTGGGTGAGACAGGTGCCGGCGACGAGATCGTCGTCGAAGTCGAGCGCGATCGCACCACCCTTCAGCAGCAGCGCGGCGAAGTTGTGGAGGTTCTTCGCGTACATCTCGCTCGCGTGCTGAGCACCCAGGCTCGGCAGGTTGACCGGACCGATCACCGTGACGCCGTCGACGACCACGGTCTCGCCGACGCGGGTGGCCTCGCAGTTTCCACCAGTCTCCGCGGCGAGATCGACGATCACCGCGCCGCGGCGCATGCCCTCGACCATCGCGCGGGTGATGATCTTCGGCGCCGGGCGCCCGGGCACGGCCGCCGTGGTCACGATCACGTCGACGCCCTTCACGTGCTCGGCCAGCCGGCGCTGCTGTTCGGCACGCTCCTCGGCGGTCAGTTCGCGCGCATAGCCGCCGCTGCCGGCAGCCGACACGCCGAGGTCGAGGAACTTGGCGCCGAGCGACTGGATCTGTTCGCGAGTCTCGGGACGAACATCGAAGCCTTCGACCTGAGCACCCAGTCGCCGCGCAGTCGCGATCGCCTGCAGGCCGGCGACACCGGCGCCGACCACCAACACTTTGGCAGGGCGGATCGTCCCGGCGGCAGTGGTCAGCATCGGGAAGAACTTCGGCGAAGCCTGCGCTGCGATCAGCATTGCCTTGTAGCCGGCCATGCCAGCCTGCGAGGACAGCACGTCCATCGCCTGGGCGCGGGTCGTGCGTGGCAGCAGCTCCATGGCGAAGGTGGTGACATTGCGGTCGCGCAGGGCCTTGACCCGATCCGGGTCCGCGTGCGGCGCCAGCAGCCCGATCCAAACCACGCCCTCGCGCAGACGTGCGATCTGACCGGGCGTCGGCGGCTGCACCGCGAAGACGAGGTCGGCGCGCGCGAGGACCGCGTCGTTGTCCGCGACGATCTCGGCGAAGGGTGAGAGCGCCGCATCGTCGATCCCCGCCTGCTCACCGGCACCGGCCGCGACCAGGACCTCGACCCCGGCGGTTTTCAGCTTCTTCGCCACGTCGGGCGCCATCGCTACCCGGCGCTCGTTGGGCGCCGTTTCCCGCAACACGCCTATCGCCACCGTCATCGGCTCTCCCCCTCGGGACACGCGTCTGTCAGGATGCTAACCGAAGCCCGGTCGCGTCCGTGGCCAATCGCCACCCCCCGCCGTCCCGTCGATCTGGCGGCCACCGTGTGCGCTGCTGTTGCGCCGCAACACAACTCGTCCTCGTCGGATTGACACACGAGGGGCTCCGATCGTGTTAACTAAGGGGAGGTCCCACTTCGCCGGCTTCGGCTTTTCCGAAAGGAACCTCGCATGACCCGACTGCCACGCCGCTCGCTGCTCGCCCTATCCCTCGCTGCCGCCCTGGGCGCTGACGCCGCCCTACCCGCCCACGCGGCCTTGTACGTAGACCGCGCCACCGCGCGCGTCCCGGCCGACCACGCTGGCCGACCGATGCATGTGATCGACTTTGCCGAGCCGGGTGCACTCGAGTACGACGGCGGCGTCGAAGGCATGCGCGGCACCTCGCGTCGGGCCACCGGCCGGCTTTCGCTCGACGCTCAGAGCCCCGAGGTGCGCCAGTACGTGGCCTTCCTCGACCGCCGACAGGCGGCGCAGATCGCGGCGATCGAGCAGGCGATCGGCCGCCCGCTCGACGTGCGCTACAACTATCACTACACCCACAACGGTATCGGCGCATTCCTTTCGCCCTCAGAGGCCGCGATCGTCGCCGGCCTGCCTGGCGTCAAGTCGGTGCGCATGGATGAAGTGTTCGAGCTCGCCGACGAGCGCTCGCCGCAGTTCCTTGGCGCCCCGACGCTCTGGAACGGCAGCAACTCCGGCACGATCCCGCCGACCGCAACCCGCGGCCAGGGTGTCATCGTCGGTATCTTCGACTCGGGGATGAATCTCAGCCACCCCTCGTACGCCAACGATCCGAGCTGCGGCCACGGGCCGACGAACCCGAAAATGATCCGCACCTTCGATTGCGGATCCGGCAACTGCATCAGCGGTTCGGGCAACGACGGCAACGGTCACGGGTCCCACGTCGCCGGCAGCGCGATCGGCAACGGCCTCACGGCCGGTGTCGGCACGCCCGCGCCGGACCGTGACATCAGCGGCCAGGCACCGTGCGCGCACGTGATCAACTTCCTCGTTTGCCCCTCGAGCTGCCCCGGTACTGCGATCCAGGCCGCGGTCAACACCGCGATCGCGCTGCCGACCAGCGAAAAGATCCGCGTCGCTAATTTCTCGCTGGGCCCGAGCCTCGGGCCGAATCCGATCCGCAACCCGTGGGTCCAGGGAAGCGCCGATTCGGTCGCGCGTCCGCTGACCAACGACAATGTTTTCGTGGCCTTCGCGGCCGGCAACACCCGCCCCGACCAGCCGATCACGATCGGGTCGGTCGTCAATGTCGCACCGTGGGTCACTACGGTCGCGAACAGCACCAACGACAATCGGGGTCGGGCGAATCTGGTCGACCTCATTCCTGGTGGTCCGCAAGACCTCGTCGCCCTGGTTGGCGGTCCGACCCAGGTGCCTCCCGGCGGAATCACCGCCAGCGTCGCCGATGCCGCAGCTGCGCCGTTCAACGCCGGTACCGCTTGCGCAGCGCAATCGGCGAACTTCCCGCCCGGCAGCATGAGCGGCCGGATCGCGCTGGTCGATCGCGGCGTCTGTACCTTCCAGGAAAAGGCTCAGACCGTGCAGAACGCGGGAGCCCTGGCGATGATCGTGGTCAACAACGTGCCCGATCCGCCGATCCAGATGGGCGGGATCACGGCGACGATCCCGGCATCGATGGTGTCGCAGGGGGACGGCGCCGCGATCCGCGCGTTCCTGTCCACGCCCGGCGCACAGATGGTGATTCCGCCGCCGACCATCGTCACCGATCCGGCGTTCGCGAACATCCTCTCGAGCGGAAGTCTGCGCGGCCCGGTCAACGGCTTCGACGTGGTCAAACCCGACATCACGGCACCCGGCTCGAACAACTACGACGCCTACGCGGCGCCGAGCAACTTCAGCGTGTTGTCCGGCACGTCGATGGCCAGCCCGCAGATCGCCGGTGCCGCCGCGCTGATCCGCGCGATCCATCCGAACTGGACTCCGATGGAAGTCCAGTCGGCGCTGCTGTTGACCGCGTCGCTGCCGAATCAGCGTCTACCGGATGGCACCACGCCCGCGACACCGGACGACGTCGGTAGCGGCATGGCCGATTTGACGCGGGCGGCCCGGGCTGGTTTCGTGTTGCACGTGACCGACGCCCAGTTCAGCGGCGCGAACCCGGCGGTGAACCCGGCCGCGACTCGGCAGCTCAACCTCGCCAACATGATGAACCGCAGTTGCCAGGTCAGCTGCGGCTGGACCCGGACCGTGCGCAACACGCGGACCAATCCGGTGAACTGGACTGTCACGTTCCAGAACCCGACCAACGTCACGCTTTCGATCGACGCGCCGAGCTTTGCGTTCACCGGTGGACTCGCCGAGACGCAGACCTTCCGGGTCACGGCAACGATCGATCCGGGCGTCACCCTGGCGGCCAACGCCTATGGTCGCGTGATCTTTACACCGGACGACACCAGCATCCCGCCGCTGGTGATGAACGT
>CALDVP010000112.1 GCA_937924195.1 uncultured Lysobacterales bacterium | reverse complement strand
GGCCAACGTCGACGCGCAGCGTGGCGATGGGGTGTTCGAGGCCTCGATCTGCGCGCTCCGGGCATTGAACGCACTCGGTTACGGCCAGCCCGGCAGCGGTCTCGTGATGAACCTCGTCTACAACCCGAATGGCGCCTTCCTGCCGCCGCCTCAGGACCAGCTCGAGGCCGACTACAAGCGCCTGCTGCGCGAGAACTTCGGCATCGTCTTCAACCAGCTCTACGCGCTCGCCAACATGCCGATCCAGCGGTTCGGATCCTGGTTGCAGTCGAAGGGCCGGTTCGATGCCTACCTCGGCACGCTGCGCGCCGCGCATCGCAACGAGAACCTCGCCGCGGTGATGTGCCGCTCGCTGCTCAGCGTCGACTACGACGGCAAGCTGTTCGACTGCGATTTCAACCAGATGCTGCGCCTGCCGCTTGCGGGTGGGCAGGGCCCACGGACACTGGGCGATCTGCTCACCGGCGCGCTGCCGGACCGCATCGCGGTGGCCGGTCATTGCTACGGCTGCACCGCGGGCCAAGGTTCGAGCTGCGGCGGTGCCCTGGCCTGACACGCCGCGGTGCGGTCGGCGGCCGGGCTCGTGACGTCCGGTCCGGCCGGTGTCCGGTCGGAGCCCCTTTTCTCGCTAAGGAGGTATCTGCGAAAGGACCACGGTCATGCGCGCATCGTTCTCGAACTCGATTCCACCAATCCTCGCCATGCTGCTCGCCGCCCTCACCGCGGGGGCCAAGGCCCAGACGGTGACCTGGCCTACGGCAACGGCGCCCTGCAATGGCACGCTGCAGGCCTGCATCGACGCCCAGCCCGCCGGCGCGGAGGTCCGCATCGACAGCAACGCGCCGACCAATCTCGCGCCGCCGGCCGTCACCGAGATCAGGCTCACGCGGTCGCTCCGGCTGGTCGCCGCACCGGGCCGGCGTCCGGTATTTCCCGATGGCTTCAACATCCGGCTCGAAGTGGCGAACGGGTTCTTCGATCAGCCGACGCGAATCCAGGGTCTGACCCTGCGCAACGGTGGCCAAGTGATCGTCGTCGATGTCGACAATACGCTCGGGATCGCGCCGATCACGCTGCACCGCATGCGCTTCGAGCATGTCAGTGGAGATCCGCGCAGCCTGGCCGTTTTCAAGCAGGAAAACGGCAGTCTCGAGGTCGTCGTCGAACGCAGCGAATTCATCGGCTTGGCCAGTGGCGGTCTCATCGTCGCGGATGCGCTGGCGGGCAACGTCACCTTGCGCGTAGAGGAGAGCGTCCTCGTCTCACAAGCGCCGAGCATCTACGCGATCGAAATGGCCGCCGAAAATGCCGGCCGTATCCTGCTGGTCGCGAACGCCAATTACATGCTTGGAAGTTATGCGCTCGGTGCAATCCATCTGCTCGACCTCGGGGGTTCCGGTGCGCGCCAACTGCTGGCGCTGATCGTCAACAACCTGATCCAGGGACCGGCCAGTGCGGCGAGCGGTATCGGGATTGCCGGATCTCTTGGCGAAGCGCCGATGCAGATCTACGCGGTGAACAACTCCCTGCATCGTCTGGGCCGCGCAATCTCGGTCGCGCTGCGGACGCCGGCCCCGAGCTCCCCGGGCGCAGTCACGGGCGTGCTCGCGAACAATCTGATCGTCGACAACTCGATCGGCGTGGCGCTTGCGCCGGCAGCGGCCAGCCTGACCAATCGCAACAATCTGCTGCACGGCAACGGCAGCAGTCCGGGCTTCACCCCAGGACCGGGTACGGTCCAGCTTGCGCCGCGCATTTCGCCGCTCGGCCTGCCCTGGCTCGAACCGGATTCGCCCGCGATCGACGCCGGCGCCCGGATCGCGTCGCTGGGCTTGCCCGTCCTCGGACCGACCCTCGACATTGCCGGCCATCGTCGCGAGCGCGGCGCGGCGCCGGACATCGGTGCGGCCGAGTTCGGGGACGATCACTTCGCGGCGTCGGCAACACCGGGGAGGACGAGCGCGAACTACTTCCAGATCGACCATCCGGCGACGAACGGCCAACCTTTCGCACCGCTGCTCGCAACGCCGACGACCCTGAACGGTGTCTCCAACAACCGCGCCTTTGGGGTGTATTGGCAGGCCTCGATGTCACGCATGGCACTGTTCAACCAGGATCTCGCGCCCATGCCGCTCGGGGCGCGGTATGCGGTGTTCGTGCCGTCGGCCGATCCACCGTCGCCACTTTGGACCGCCAACTTGCTGCTGCGCGGCGACTCGCCGCCACAGCCGACGCTCGACCTGCCCAATGAGTTCGACGGCAAATCGAACTGGATCGTGCTGGTGACGCAGAACTGGAACCCGCAGCAGCCGCCGATATCGGCCGGCATCTACAACAATGCGCGGATCACGCTTCGCTACGAGCTCGATCGCTGGCGCATCGTTCGCCTCGATGCCGCCCCGATTCCGGCGGGTGCCGCCTTCAACGTCTACGCGCAGCCTCCCAGCGCCAATGCCTTCCAGTTCCCGGTCGGCGGACGATCGGGATTTGCCGAGATCGACCACCCACAACTCAACGGCCGACCGTGTGCGGTCTTCCAAGTCACACCGGTCTTCGACAACGCGGGTTTCGAGCTCGCCTACGTCGGCAGTGCGTCCGCGGGCCGCTGGCGCATCCTGCGCGATGCGGTATCGCCATGGCCGACTGCGGCCTTTTTCAATGTCGTGGTCAGTCCGCGCCAGACCGCGGAGTGCTTGTTCGGCACGATGTTCGAGGACGGTTTCGAGCCCTGACGACCCGCGACGCTGCGCGCGGTCTGCGACGACGCTGCGGGCCTCGCGATCGAGAACCTGACGCAGCCTGTCGGGCGCTCTGCACTTCGGGTTCGCGATGATCGCGGCGCTGCGCCAGTTCGCAGCGCCACGATCGACCCGAATCTCGATCTCCACCGAGCGGATCTCGGGAGGTGCGACCGAACGTCGCACTCCGGACTCGCCTTGACGCCGGTCAATTCGAGGCGCGTCGGCAGCATGAGACTCGCGGTCCTTGCGCGCCCGACGCCATGGCGCGTCCACCCAGACGGAGACCGATCTTGCCTGCAGCCATTCGATCCCTCGTGGCGGCCATCGCGGCCGCTCTTGCCTTGCCGGCGGCAGCCCAGGCCCAACTCCGGACCCTCGAGCGTGTGACCGTCGAGGCCACGACATCGAGACCCCTACCGACGGCGCAATCACCGGAAAAGGACGAGCTTGCTGCGCGCAGCGCCGCCACGCGCGATACGACCCGTCTGCTGACCACGATCCCCGGTGTCAGCGCGCGCGGCGCCGGTGGTGTGTCGAGTCTGCCAATGATCCGTGGCCTGGCCGACGATCGGCTGCGCGTCCAGGTCGACGGCATGGACCTCATCTCGACCTGCCCGAACCACATGAACGCACCACTCTCGTATCTCGCCCCGGCGCAGGTAGCGACGATCGGGGTGCATACGACGATCGTGCCGGTCAGCGCCGGGGGCGACCACATCGGCGGGGCGATCTCGATCGAAACCGCGCCGCCGCGATTCGCACGCGACGGAGAGGGACTGGTGGCCGGGGGTGAGCTCGGCACCAACGTCGCCAGCAATGGCCGGGCGATCGGCGCCGATGTGGCGCTGACGGTCGCAGGGGAGATGCTGCAAGTCGGCTATACCGCGAACACGGCCAGCGCAGGCAATCATCGAGCCGGGGGAGACTTCAAGACCTTCACCGCCACTGGCCGGGAGGGCGGGTCGCTACCGCGCGACGAAATCGGATCGAGCGCGTACCGCACCCGAAATCAACAGGCGACGCTGGCCTGGCGCCAGGGTGCGCACCTGGTCGAGCTGCGGGTCGGCGCACAGGACATGCCGTTCCAGAACTTCCCGAACCAGCGCATGGACCTCACCGACAACACCCAGCGCCGTTACCAGCTCCGTTGGCGCGCCGGCTTCGATGCGGTCGCGCTCGATGCGCGGTTTTGGCATGAGTCGGTCGCGCATGAGATGGACTTCGGCGAGGACAAGCGGTTCTGGTATGGCACGGCGACGACGATCCCGGGGGTCATGGGGGTCGGGCGCGCCTGCAGCCCCATCTCGCCAACCTGTGCCGCCGGCATGCCGATGATCGCGGAGAGCCGCACCAATGCGGCGCGCGCGGCTGTCGAGTGGACGCTGACGGAAACGGACCGCCTGCGTCTCGGCGCGGAGGCACAGGCCTATCGACTCGAGGATTACTGGCCGGCCTCGGGCGCCAACATGTGGCCGGGCACCTTCGTCAACATCAACGAAGGCAGGCGCGATCGGCGCGGCCTTTTCGCCGAGTGGGCGGGCAGCCAGGCACCGGGATGGCAACACCTGGTGGGGGTGCGGGTCGAGCGCGTCGAGACCAACGCCGGGGAGGTGCGCGGCTACGACATCGATCCGGCGCCGCCAGGATCGTTCATGATGACCGCTGCCGACGCGGCCGCATTCAACGCCCTCGAGCGTCGGCGCCGCGACACGAACTGGGATCTGGCGGCGATGATTCGCCGGAGCTTCGATGATCACCTCGAAGCCGAAGTCGGTCTGTTCCGGCGTTCACGCTCGCCGAATCTGTATGAGCGCTACACCTGGTCGACCTGGGAGATGGCCGCCGGCATGAACAACACGGTTGGCGACGGCAATGGATATGTCGGCGACCCGAATCTCCGGCCCGAAGTCGCGCATGGGATCGCGGGCAACCTCGCCTGGAAAGCAGCGCCCGAAAGCTGGCGTGTGGCGGTCAGTCCGCACTACACCCGGGTGCGCAACTACATCGATGCGGTGCGGATCACCAACCGCAGCCACGCGTTCAACGTCCTGCGCCATGCCAATGTCGATGCGCGTCTGATCGGCGTCGATGTCTCGGCGTCGAGCCGGGTGTTCGAGACCGATGTCGGTCGATTCGAACTGACCGCGACTGCGAGCACGCTCGATGGCGAGAATCGCGATACCGGCGACTCGCTCTACCAGATCGTGCCGTTCCGCTCTCGGATCGGAGCGACCCATCGAACGGGCGCATGGCACACCACGCTCGAGCTCGAGGGCGTCGCGCGCAAGGACGACGTGTCGAAGGTCCGCAACGAGATCGTCACCCCGGGTTACGGGCTCGTGCATCTGCGTTCGAGCTGGACCGGTGAGGCATTCCGGGTCGATTTCGGCGTCGAGAACGTCTTCGATCGCCTGTATCGCTTGCCCGAAGGGGGTGCTTATCTGGGTCAAGGCCCGACGATGATGCTGAATGGCGTGCCCTGGGGCATCGCCGTTCCGGGCCCTGGCCGGTCGTTCTATGCCGCCGTGCGCGTGAACTTCTGACCGGCGGTCCAGAACGTTCCGAGGATCATCGGGACGTTGGGTGCCCGGTGGCGCCGGCCATGTCGCGGACGCGGCGGATGCCGGCCTGGATCGATGCGCGCACGCGGCGGTAGACCTTCGGGATCAGCCACCACGCCAGCACCAGGAAGACTCCCAGCAGGCCGAGGAACACCAGCGGGTACTGGAACACCAGCCACAGGCCGCCGAGCGTCGCGACGTCCTCGGTGGTGCTGGCCGCCCAGTTCGAGAACGGCTCGGGCGAGTGGTTGATCGCCGCGCGCGTGCCGGTCTTGGCGAGGTGCGCGCTCGAGGTGATGAAGCCGCCGACCAGCGCCGCCGCGAGCGTGGCGCCCGGGCCGTAGGCATCGAAGGCACCGGCCGAGAGCAGCATGCCGGCCGGGATGCGGATGAAGGTGTGGGCGGCGTCCCACAGCGAGTCGAAGGCCGGCACCTTGTCGGCGATGAACTCGCCGAGCGCCAGCACACCGGCTGCGGTCATGACCCAGGTGTGCGACAGCAGCATCAGCGCGTCCGGTAGCTCGACCCAGCCGGAACGGCCGACCAGGCCGACGATCAGGATCGCGGCGTAGAGGCGGATGCCGCTGGCCCAGGCGAGGCCGGCGCCGAGTGCGGTGGTGGCGAGGAGATCCATCGTGGCTGCCTCCCGGGAGGGCGTTCACCGGCGCTCCGGCATCCGCACGATAGCGAGGGGGCCGAGGTGCGCAAGGGTCTGTGGTCCCGGGCCCTGCGCGCGTTCAGCGGCGGTCGAGCGCTGCGAGCTCGCGTTCGAGATCCTCGCGGGCCCGCGCCAGCGCGGGCGGCAGCGTGGCCGGATCGCGGGCCAGCAACGGCTCGGCGACCTCGCGCCGGATCCGCGCCTCGGCCTCGGCATCGCCGGCCCTGCGGGCCGCGCGCAGCGCGTGGCCGGCGGCGTCGTAGAGGCGCGGCGGCGGCGGATCGGCGGACGCCAGGCGCGACAGCACGCCGTCCAGCAGCACCAGGGCCTCCGCCGGCTGGTCGCGCGCGAACAGGATCACCCCGAGCATGTGGTCGGCCTCGATCCGGAGCGGATGGCCCTCCGGCAGCGCCTCGACCATCGCGGCGTGCGCCGGCCGCGCGAGCCGCTCGGCGAGCGCGCCCTCGCCGGCGCGCAGCGCGGTCATGGCATGGTTGACGCGCGCCGACAGCGTGTCCGGGTGTCGCGGCCCGAGCGTACGCTCGCGCGCGGCGACCACCTCCGCGTAAAGACTCAGCGATTCGTCATAACGCTCGAGTCGAGCCAAGACGCTGCCGAGGTTCAGCATCGAACGTAGCGTCTGGGGATGCTCGGGTCCGAGGACGCGCTGGCGCGCGGCCAGGGTATCTTGGAGCAGCGGCAGGGCCTCGGCTCGCTCGCCGAGGCTCGCCAGCGTGTTACCGAGATTGTTGGCGTCGCTCAGCGTCTGCGGGTGGTCGGCGCCCCGCACACGCAGGCTGTAAGCATAGGCCTCGCGCTGCAGTGGCAAGGCCTCCTCGAATCGTCCCATCGTCCCGAGTAGACCGGCGAGGTTCGTGATCGAGGAGATCGTGTCCGGGTGGTCGGGTCCGAGGGTCTCCCGGCGACCCTCGGCGACGGCGCGAAGATCGAGCAGCGCAGCCTCCTGGTCGCCGGTGCGGATCAGGGCCAGCGCCCGACCCGTGCGTGCGGTCAGCGTGGACTCCGCGTTGGGTCCGTCGATGCGCGTTCGCTGCCGGATCGCGGCCTCGAACAGCGGCAGGGCCTCGGCGCCACGACCCTGGTCGTTGAGGTTCAGCCCGAGCACGTGCCCGAGCGAGATCGTCTCCGGGTGCTCCGCGCCGAGGGCTGCGGTCGTGGCGGCGATCGCCTCCCGCAGCACGATGTCGGCCTCGTCGGTGCGTCCGAGTCGGTTGAGCGCAAAGCCGAGTCCGCCGGCGGCGCTGGCGGCCAGCGCGCTGCCGGGGCCGAAGTCGCGACGCGCGTCGTCGAGCGCCGCGCGGAAGGTGTCCGCCGCGTCGGCGTAGGCCCCGATCGCGTGCTGCACCTTCGCGACCGACAACCGCAACTCGAGCCCGACGCGTGGCTGGTCGGCGAAGTCGCGGTCGATGGCCTCGAGCGCGCGCGCCAGCACCTCGGTCCCGATCAGGTGCCGCGCAACGTCGACCGGATTGGTCTTCGCCTGTAGCGCGCGGAATTCGGCAAGCCGGGTCGCGAGTGCCGGATCATCGTCGAGGGAACGTTCGAGCTGTTCGAACTGTCGGGCCGACAGCCGCTGGCCCATCGCCGCGACGTCGATTGTCTCGAGCATCGACTGTTGGAACCGCGAGACCCGATCGAGCTCGGCCCGGCGCTGCTCGGCGATATCGCGCTGCGCCGCGGCCTCCCAGTACGCGGTGAGCGCGAGTGCGAGCCCTGCGGCCAGGGCCGTGACCGCGGTGGTGCCGGCGGCAAATGCGAGTCGATGGCGGCGGACGAAGCGCGAGATCCGGTAGCCGGCGCGACCCGGTGCGGCCTCGACCGGGCGGTGCGCGAGAAAACGCTCGACGTCGTCGGCGAGCAGCGCGACCGAGTCGTAGCGCGCGTTGCGATCGCGCGCGGTGGCCTTGGCGACGATGTGGTCGAGGTCCTCGCGCAGCACCCGTGCGAGTCGCCCCGGACTGGCACCGCGCAGGCGAGCGATCCGCGCGCGGTCCGCGGCCGCGACGGCGGCAAGGCCGATCGAGGGGAGCGTCAGCGTCGTCGAGCGTTGGTGCAACGGGCCTGAGCGCGACGCGGCCGCCGGCGTTGCGCCGGTCAGCAGCTCTGCCAACACGACGCCGAGCGAATAGACGTCGCTGCGCGTGTCGACGTCGAATCCGGTTTCGCCGGCCTGTTCCGGGCTCATGTAGGCCGGCGTGCCGATGTGCGCGATGCGCGGGGCGTTCAGCGACCGCGCCGCCGCGACCGCAATCCCGAAGTCGATGATCTTCGGCCGCGGCTCGCCGTCGATCTCGGTCACCAGCAGGTTGCCGGGTTTCAGATCGCGGTGGACGATGCCCTTCTGGTGCGCATGCTGCACGCCTCGACAGACGCGCACGAACAGGCGCAGGCGCTCGGCCAGTGGCAGTCCCTCGCGGTCGCACCACTCGGTCAGCGGCCGGCCCTCGACCAGCTCCATCGCGAACCACGGCCGTCCGTCCGCCGTGGTGCCGGCATCGTGGATCTGTGCGATCGCCGGGTGGTTCATCTGGGCGAGCACGTGGCGCTCGACCTCGAACATCGCCACCTGGGCCGCGGTCAGCACGCGCGGGGCCAGCAGTTTGAGCGCCACGGTGCGCTCGAAGGGTTCGTGCTGGATGGCGCGGTAGACCACGCCCATGCCGCCGCGGCCCAGCATGTCCTCGATCGTGAACGGCCCGACCCGGGTCCCCGGCCTCAGCTGATCGTCGGGTTCGCCATGCGCGGACTGGGCCTGCATGCGCCCGGTGTCGATCGGTCGCGTCGCGTCGTCGCTCATGGAACCTCCCGGTTGGCTGATGCTATCCGCAGCGCCGCGTCGAATCCGACGGCCGCGCGCTGCCGGGCACCCCCGCGTCCCGATCGCGTCGCAGATTGACTCGGATCAGGCACCGAAGCGATCGCCCATCGAAGCCTGGCGCGCCCGCTGGTAGTGTCGCGCCGCAACATGGACGCGATCCGACCCGTGCCCCAAGCCCCGACCGACGTCGAGCCTGCCCCGGCCCAGGCCCCTGCTGCCGCGCGCGAGCCCCATCATTCGCTGAGCCACGTCCAGGAGCTCACGCCCGATTACGAGACCGTGCTCGCGGTGCGCCACTGGACCGACGCCTATTTCAGCTTCACCACGACCCGCGATGCCGGCCTGCGCTTCGAGAACGGCCAGTTCGTGATGATCGGACTGAACCTCGGCGGCAAGCTGGTCAAGCGCGCCTACTCGATCGCGAGCCCGAACTGGGACGAGCATCTCGAGTTCTTCAGCATCAAGGTCCAGGACGGCCTGCTGACCTCACACCTCCAGCACATCCAGCCGGGTGATCAGGTCTACGTCAGCCACAAGCCGACCGGTACGCTGCTGATCTCGGATCTGCGCCCGGGTCGGAACCTCTACCTGCTCGCGACCGGCACCGGCCTCGCCCCGTTCCTCGCGATCATCCGCGACCCGGCCACCTACGAGCGCTTCGAGCGGATCGTGCTGGCGCACGGGGTGCGCCATATCGCTGACCTCGCCTACCGCGACTGGATCACGCAGGAACTGCCGCGCCACGAGTACCTCGGCGAACTGGTCTCGAAGCAACTGCTTTATTACCCGGTGGTCTCGCGCGAACCCTTCGTCCACGCGGGCCGAGTCACGACCCGGCTCGAGTCCGGCGCGATGGCGCAGGACCTTGGCCTGTCGCCGCTCGACCCGGTGCACGACCGCGCGATGATCTGCGGCAGTCCGCAGATGCTGGCCGACCTCCGCCGCATCCTCGATGCCCGCGGCTTCGCCGTGTCGCCGCGCATCGGCACGGCCGGCGACTACGTCTTCGAGCGAGCCTTCGTCGACAAGTGATCGGCTGCCCGGCATCTGCTGCCGACCGGTGAGCCCGCGCGATCGGAAGGCGCCGTCCGCGATCGAACGCCGCACGCGCTGTCCGCGCACGTGACGGCCTGGCTCACCGCACCCCCTCCAAAGGCACGTCGTCAAGACCATCTACCACCCGGCTTGCGGCACCGGCGGCATGCTCTCGGTGGCAGAGCGCTGCATTCGCGACCTGAACGCCGAAGCGGACCCGCACCTGTTCGGAAAGGACTGGAACGACGAGTCCTGGGCCATCTGCTGGGCCGACCTGCTGATCAAGGGCGAGGACGCCGACGACATCGTGCTCGGAGACACGTTCACCCAAGACGGCTTCGAACGCAACGCCGACGGCAAGAAACCCACCGCGCTACCTGCGCTCGAACGACGGCCCGGAGTTCGTCAGCGGGGCCGTGCTGGAGTGGCCCTGGAAAAGCCGGCAGGTCAGCGGGAACTCCGGACCTCGAGGGACTCTCCCGGAAGTGCACCTACTTCCCGATGCAGAAGCTCGCGAAGATCGCGCCGAGCAGGTCATCGGTCGTGTAGGTGCCGGTGATCTCGCCGAGGTCCTGCTGCGCCTCGCGCAGTTCCTCGGCCAGCAGCTCGCCGGCGCGGGACTCGACGAGCTGGCGTTCGCCCTCGGCGAGGTGGGCGGCGACGCGCACGAGCGCGGCGACGTGCCGGGCGCGGGCGCTGAAGCTGCCGCCGCCCTCGATCGCGCCGGCACGGTCGGCCAGCGTTTCGCGCAGCGCGTCGAGGCCTGCGCCGCTCGCGGCCGAGACCGGCAGCACGGCGTGGTGATCGGGGTCGGCGACCCGCAGCGCCGCTAGTCGGGTCATGTGTTCCGCAGGCGGCACCAGATCCCACTTGCTGGCCAGCACCAGGCGCTCGACCTCGCCCGGGCACTCGGCGTCGAGCGCGGCGAGGTCGCTTGCGAGGTCTTCCGGCGCGCGGCTCGCGTCGACCAGCAGCAGCGCAAGGTCCGCGCGCGTGAGCTCGGCCCGGGCGCGACGGATGCCCTCGGTCTCGATCGGATCGTCGGTTGCGCGGAGGCCCGCGGTGTCGACCAGCGTGAGCTCGACGGCGCCGAGCTGGACCGCGGCCTCGAGCACGTCGCGGGTGGTCCCCGGGATCGCGGTCACGATCGCGCGTTCGCGGCCGGCGAGCGCGTTCAGCAGGCTCGATTTGCCGGCGTTCGGTCGGCCGACGATCACGACGTGCAGGCCGTCGCGCAGGCGCTGGCCGCGGCGCGCCTCGGCGAGCAAGGCGTCGAGGTCGGCGCGCAGCGCGCGCAGCATCCGCAGCACCTCGCCATCGGCGAGGAAGTCGATCTCCTCCTCGGGGAAGTCGATCGCGGCCTCGACGTAGGTC
>CALDVP010000111.1 GCA_937924195.1 uncultured Lysobacterales bacterium | reverse complement strand
CCTCGAGGCCAAGCGGCGCGTGAGCCACCGCGGCCAGGCACTGGCCGCGCTCGCCGCGCGCTGGCCGGCCGCGCTGGCGGCCACTTGCCCACCCGAATGAGCGTGCTGCCACCGCTCGCGCTGTATTTCCACATCCCGTGGTGCGTGAAGAAGTGTCCGTACTGCGACTTCAACTCGCACCGCGCGGCCGGGGCGCTGCCGGTCGACGCTTACGTCGACGCGCTGCTCGCCGACCTCGCGTGCGACGCGTCGCTGGCCGACGGCCGCCGGATCATCAGCGTCTTCTTCGGCGGCGGCACGCCAAGCCTGTTCCCGCCCGAGGCGATCGGGCGCATCCTCGAGGGCGCCGACCGACTCGTGCCATTCGCGGCCGCGGCCGAGATCACGCTCGAGACCAATCCCGGCACCATCGAGCACGGACGCTTCGACGGCTACCGCGCGGCCGGCATCAACCGCGTCTCCTTCGGCGCGCAGAGCTTCGACGACGACGCGCTGCGCCGCCTTGGCCGCATCCACGGCGGCGAGGAGGCGCGGCGTGCCGTCGCCGAGGCCCGCGCGGGTGGCATCGAGAACGTCAACATCGACCTGATGTACGCCCTGCCCGGCCAGACCGCCGAGGGGGCCGCGGCCGACCTCGAGGCCGCGCTGGCGCTGGCGCCGACCCACTTGTCGCACTACCAGCTGACGCTCGAACCGAACACCGAGTTCGCGAAGCGACCGCCGGCGCTGCCCGATGACGACACGGCGGCCGCGATCGAGGAGCTCGCGACGCGGATGCTCGAGGGCGCCGGATTCGAGCGCTACGAAACCTCCGCCTACGCGCTGCCCGGCCGCCGCTGCGAGCACAACCTCAACTACTGGCGCTTCGGCGACTACCTCGGGATCGGCGCCGGCGCGCACGGCAAGCTGACGCGTCGCGACGGTGCGATCCAGCGCACGACCAAGCTCAAGGTGCCGCAGAACTACTTGGCGCGCGCCGGGGCCGGAGCCGCTTTCGGTAGCGTGGAAGCCGTCGAGCCAGGGCAACTTCCCTTCGAGTTCATGCTGAATGCCCTGCGACTGACGGACGGATTCGAGCTTCCGCTATTCGCCGCGCGGACGGGTCTCGACCCATCGACGATCGAATCCGCCATGGCCACTGCGATCGCTCAGGGTTGGCTGACCCGCGACCGAGATCACGTTTCGCCGACCCCGCTCGGACGACGATTTCTCAATGACGTGATCCAGTTGTTCATGCCCTGATGCCCCGTCCCGACCCACTCGAACTCGCCTGGATCACGATCGACTGCCCGCACTGCGGCGAGCGCTACGACGCACCCACCGATCCCTCGGCCGGATCGACCTCTTACGTCGAGGATTGTGCGGTCTGCTGCCGACCGATCGTGGTCGACCTCATCGTCGATGCGGACGACGACCTGGTCGAGGTGCGCGTCCGGCGCGAGCAGGACTGATTGGGGCGTCTTCACGCGAACCGCCCGCTGGCGGGCCGGCAACCGCTCCGGTTTTTGGGCAAACTTGGTGCGCCAAGGCTCGAGGAGAAGCAACGATGTCGTTCGATCCGCACGCCGCGGTCAAGCACGCCAGTGCGCGTCGCCGTCCTGTCGGCCGGCTCGGCGAGCGTCATTTTCCGCGGCGTGTTCGCGAGGCGATCGAGGAACTCCACGCGGCAACCGCCGAAGGCATGCGCGAACTGGCGCAGCACGCGCTCAAGGAATTCGATCAGACCCTGTTCCGAAATGCAGAGCAGGCCCGGAACAATACCGAACAAGCCCGCTGTTTCGAGGCGATCCGGCTGGTCCGTGAGTGCGAGGCGGCGATCGTCGATCGCCTGCTTGCGAGGCTCGAGTCGGACATGGCGGCCGCGCCGTGGTCTTCCGGCACGCCGGTAGGCGCGGTTGCCGAAGCCGACACCGGGGCGCTTAGCCTGGTCGAGGAGCACGTCCTCGACCAGGAACTGGCACTGCAGGAAATGGCCAGCCGGGCCACGATCAGGTTCAGCGAGCCGCTGCACCTGCTCGGGCTGCGCTTCGCGGTGCTGGTCGGCACTCCGGCGCTCGAGGCGGAACAGCTTCCGGTCGGACCCGACAGCCTCGCCAGTGCCCTGGGCGAGGCAGTTTCGGTCGCCAACCTGCCGCTCGAGCAGCGGATGCTGTTGTTCCGCATCCTGGAGCGGCATCTGTTGTCGCGGCTCGGATTGCTCTACGGCAAGCTCAACACGATCTTCGTCGCACGCCGGATCCTGCCGAATCTCGGACTGTCCGCGCGCCGCATCGCGGGCACGCCGGCTCCGGCGACCACCGGCGCGACGGCGGCGGCCGCGATGCCGCCTGCGCCACAGATCGGGGCAAGCCCAACACCGCCACGAACCCTGCCGCCGGCCGCGGGGCCGGCAGGGCCGATCCCGGTCCCCAGCCGTGCGCCGACGCCGAGTCCGTCGCCCCCGCTTGCTGCCCCGCCGTCCGCGACCGAGCCCTTCGCCGGCCCCCCGCCAACGACTCCCGAGATGCTGTCCGAGCTCTCGGCCGACCTCGTGCGCTTCCCCGGGCTCGCCGGCCTGATGCGCCCGGTAGTCGGATTTCCCGAGCTTTCCTTGGGCCCATCGGATGCCGATCCGGCCGAGGAACTGAAGCTCGTCGACACGCTGATGTCGCTGCTCGCACGGCGGCGCGAGGCGCTCGGCCAGTCAGTTCCCGCGACCGCCAGCCCTGGCGTCGCCGAGCAGTCGATCCAACTGGCGCTCGCCAACCTGCAGCGCCAGCGGCACGCCGGGAGGCACGTTCCGGGGGCCACGCGGTCCGGCATCGAGGCCCTCCGCGATGACCTGCTCGCGCAATTGCGAGCCTTCACGCCGCCCGGCCAGACGCCGCAGCTGGGCGCCAGCGAGCAGGACGCGATCGAGCTGCTCGGCATGCTCTTTGGCGAGCTCTCCGAAGAGCACCGTGATACCCAGCCGGTGCGCGAGTTGCTGACACGCCTCGAGGTGCCGCTGCTGCGCGTCGCGCTGCGCGACCGCAGCTTCTTCTCGAGCCCCGCGCACCCGGCCCGTCGCCTATTGAACGCGATCTCGGCCTCGGGTCGGTTCTGGGTCGATGAGCATGGCGAGGACACACTGCTGTTCACACGCCTGCGCGCGATGGTCGACCGGATCACCCGCGACTACGACGACGACCTGGCCGTCTTCGACGACCTCCTCGAGGACCTGAATGGTTTCCTCGGCACGCTGGCCCGGAAGTCGGAGGTCGCCGAGAAGCGGCACGTCGAGACCGCCCGCGGGCGCGAACGCCTCGAATTGGCCCGGCGCTCCGCGATCACCGCGATCGCCAACCTGCTCGAGGGCCGCGAGACCGCCGCGATCGCGCGTACCTTGCTCGAGCAGACCTGGACCGACGTGCTGGCGCTGACCATCCTCAAGCACGGCAATGATCCGGCCGAGCTCGAACGCGTGCTGTCGGTCGCCAACCGGCTCGTCGATGCCCTCGACCCGCGTCGGCCGTCGCTCGACGAGGCTGGCGTCGCGCGGCTCAAGCGCGATCTGGTTGCCGGGCTCGGACAGGTCGGCTACCACGACGAGGACGCGCGCCTGATCGCCGACCGTCTGTTCGATCCCGAGCACGCGGGACGCGACGGCCTGCCAGTGTCGCTGACCGAGATCGCGATCAAGCTCAAGTCGCGGACGCGACTCGGCGCCGAGATCGACCCGGTCAAGCCCGTGACCTCGGCCAATGCCGCGCCAGCGGCCGACGGGCGCGAACCGGAAGAGGCGGCCGCGGCAGCTCCACCCCTGACACTCACCGATGCCGAGGCCGCCGTGCGCCGGCACCTCGAGCAGACGCGGTTCGGCACCTGGTTCGAGTTCGTGTTGCCCGGCGGCCGTCGTTCGCGCCGCAAGCTGGCGTGGTTCAGTCCCGTCTCCGGGCGCTGCCTGTTCGTCAATGCGCGTGGCGCGCGGGCCGCCGAGCTCGCGCTCGACGACCTCGCCCGGAAGATCGTCGCGGGGGATGTGTCGGTGATCGCGGCCGAATCCGACGGCGACGTCGAGCGCGCGTGGAAGCGGATCGCAAACTCCCTGAAGCGCATGGTCGGCATCCTGCCGACGAGCCCCGCGACCGCCTGACGGAGCACCCGAGTCGACGCCGTACACCAGCCATCCCGGCAACCGCCCCTCCGAGACCCGCCCATGAGCGCCGAGAACCGCCGCAGCAAGCGTCGCGCCGTCGAAAGCGTCGTCCAGGTCACCAACACCATGACCGAATCGTCGATGGGCCGGATCGGGAATCTCTCGATCGACGGCCTGATGTTGATCTCGAGCTCCCCGGTCCGCGAGGACGCCCTCTACCAAGTCTCGTTCATGCTCCCGCCGGGCCCCGGAACGCCCGAGCGGACGATCGAGATCGGCATCCACGAACAGTGGAGCGAGCCTGCGAACGTGGCAGGCCATTACTGGGCTGGATTCCGGATCATCGACATCTCGCCAGCCGACCGCGCGGCGCTCAAGGCCTGGATCGACGAGGGCTGAACCCTGCGTTGCCGTGCAGGCTCGCGCCTCAGATGCTGACTTCGGTCGAACCGTCCGAGGGACTGCGCAGGCGCTCGGCCAGCGCGCGCGCGAGCCGCCGCGCCGCATCAGGATCGAAGCGGAGGTAGAGCTGCGGCTCGATCAGCTCGAGCTCCATCAGCCGGAAGCCGCCGCCGGTCTCGACCAGGTCGACCCGTGCGTAGAGCACGCCTCGCGCACCGAGGTCCGGCAGCGCCGCCAACGCCTTTTGCGCGACCGCGGTCGCGCCGGGTGGCGGGTCGGCGCCCTCGACCGTCCCGCCGAGCTTCTCTTGCACCCGGAAATCGCCCGACGCGGGACGCTTGCGGACCGCGTGGCTGTAGGACCCGCCGAAGAACATCAGCGACCACTCGCCAGCGCTCGCGACCTCGGGCACGAAGGGCTGGATCAGGTACTCGCGGTTGTCAGGCAGTTCGCCCAACGCGGCATCGAGGTCGGCGGCATCGGTGCGCACCCTCAGCGTGTACCACGCGCCGGCGCTGACGGTCGGCTTGACGACGACCTCCCCGAGCCCGGACCGACGGATCTCCTCGGCCAGGGCCGCGCGACCGGCGATCCGGCCCGGCACGACCGGCACGTCCGCGCGCTCGAGGTCCAGCAGGTAGCGCTTGTCGGCATTCCAACGCACCACGCGCAACGGATTGAACACGCGCGCGCCAAAGGACTCGAGCCGGTTGAGCCACGCGACGAACTCGCCGTAGCGTTGGTAGTAGTCCCAGATCGTCCGGATCAGCACCGCGTCGAAGGACGCCCACTGCACGCGTGGATCGCTCCAGACGCAGGGCGTCGGCGTCATCCCGAACGGCGGCAGCTGGTGGATCAGTTCCGCATCATCGGGATGGAACTGCGGGAAGTCCCGGGACGTGGCGACGGCAAGGCGCATCGGACCCTCCAGGCTGCAGGCGGCAAGTCCCCGGTGCCCCGCGACCGCGACGGGACCAAGCGGACCACGTCATCTTAGTCGGGCTCACACGATCCGACCGACCTGGGGAGCGTCGCGTTCCCAGCCGGTCGAACTGGCTGTCGCGAAGCTGCGCGACAATGGCGATCCGGGGCCGCGATCGGTGCGGCCCGCCCGAACCGGAGCGAGCGATGACCGCGACCCCGAGCCCGTCCCACGCCGCGCACCTGGCGCAGGTCCGCGCCGCCGCCGACCGCGCGCTCGCGGCCACCGGCTTCGACCACCTGCTGATCGCGTCGGGTCGGCAGAAGTACCAGTTCCTCGACGACCGTCCCTACGACTTCGCTGCGAATCCGCATTTCAAGTGGTGGGTCCCGCTCGGCGCGCATCCCGAGTGCTGGATCCGCTACACGCCCGGCGAGAAGCCGGTGCTCGCCTACCACCAGCCCGCCGACTACTGGCACCTGCCGCCCTCGGACCCGGAGGGCGAGTGGGTCGAATCCTTCGACGTGCGCGTGATCCGCGACCCGGCCGAGGCACGCGCGATCTTCCCGGCCAACCTTGCGTGCAGCGCGATCCTCGGCGAGGCCGACGCCGCGCTCGGCGGGGCCGTGCCGAACAATCCCGACGCGATCCTGCATCGCCTGCACCTCGCGCGCACGCGCAAGAGCGCGTGGGAGATCGAGCGGATGCGCGCAGCCTCGCGCCGCGCTGCGCGCGCGCACCGCGCCGCCGCCAGCGCCTTCCGCGCGCACGCCAGCGAGCATGCGATCCACCTCGCCTACTGCGAGGCCGCAGGCCAGGGCGAGCGCGAGCTGCCCTACGGGAACATCGTCGGCCTCAACGAGCACGCGGCGGTGCTGCACTATCAGCATCAGGACCGCGATCCGCCCGCCGAGCACCGCTCGCTGCTGATCGACGCCGGCGCCTCGGTCGACGGCTACGCCGCCGACATCACCCGCACCTTCGGCAATGGTGACCTCGCGTTCACCGCGCTGCTCGACGGCGTCAATCGCGTGCAGATGGCGCTGGCAGACGCGGCGCGGCCTGGGCGCGACTTCCGCGAGCTGCACCTCGAGGCGCACCGGCGCCTCGCCGGCGTGCTGGCCGAGCTCGGCATCGTGCGGATGTCGCCCGAAGCGATCGTCGAGACTCGGCTGTCCAGCGCCTTCTTCCCGCACGGCCTCGGGCATTTCCTCGGCCTGCAGGTGCACGACGTCGGCGGCTTCCTAGCCGACGAGTCCGGGGCGACGATTGCAAAGCCCGAGGGCCACCCGTTCCTGCGCTGCACGCGGACCCTCGAGGCCGGCAACGTGGTCACGATCGAGCCTGGCATCTACTTCATCGACCTGCTGCTCGACGAGGTCCGAGCCGGCCCGCACGCCGGCGCGATCGATTGGCGCCTGGTCGAGCACCTCGCGCGCTTCGGCGGCGTCCGCATCGAGGACGATGTCCACGTCACCGAGGATGCGCCCGAGAACCTGACCCGCGACGCGTTCCGTTCGCTGGCTTGAGGAGTCCCGATGGAATCGAACCGCATCCACGTCGTCTGCCCGCATTGCCTGGCCACCAACCGGCTCGATGCCGCGCGCATCGACGAGCACCCGAACTGCGGCCGCTGCCATCGCCCGCTGTTCGAGGCGCGCGCGCTGCCGGTCGACGAATCCGGATTCCGGCGGATGCTCGAGAAGACCGAGCTGCCGCTGCTGGTCGACTTCTGGGCCGCGTGGTGCGGACCGTGCCGGATCATGGCGCCCGAGCTCGACCTTGCCGCGCAGCGCCTCGCCCCGCGCGTGCAGGTGCTGAAGCTCGACACCGAGGCCGCGCCGCGCGCTTCGGCCGAGCATGGCATCCGCAGCCTGCCGACCCTGGTCCTGTTCGGTGGCGGCCGCGAGATCGATCGCATCTCGGGCGCCCTGCGCGCGCCGGACATCGTCAACTGGGTCGTGCCGCGGGTGGTCGGCTGAGGCAGTTCACGATCCGGCGCGGCGCCGCAACGCGGCGGCCACGACCAGCACTCCGACGGTGGACGGGAATCGACGGCGCCGAAGCACCCGTCGGCTCAGGCCGACCCCGACCTCGCTCCCGGCGAAGCGGGCATCGACCGCAAGGATCCTTCGGTCACCCGCTCGCGGCCTTCGAGGTCGCGGTGGGTGGCGACCGAACCGAGCCCGGCTTCGGCAAAGAGCGCGCGGACCCGGGCTCCCTGGTCGTGCCCGTGCTCGACGATGAGCGCGCCGCCCGCCGCGAGGTGCGCTGAGGCACCGGCGGCAATCACGCGGAGGTCGTCGAGGCCGTCGGAACCCGCGGCGAGCGCGGTTCGCGGCTCGAAGCGGAGGTCGCCAGCCTCGAGGTGCGGATCGTCGTCGGCGATGTAGGGAGGGTTCGAGACGACGAGGTCGAAACGGCGTCCGGCCAGCGGCGCCCACCACGACCCCTGTGCGAAAGCGACGTTCGGCGAACCCAGCCGCGCCGCGTTCGCGCGCGCAACCGCAAGCGCCATGACGCTGGCATCGGTCGCGAGCACGCGCGCGCGCGGCCGTGCCGCCGCGATCGCGAGCGCGATCGCGCCCGAGCCGGTGCCGAGATCGACGACGTCGAGTTCCGCCTCGACCGGCATCCGCGCGAGCGCGAGCTCGACCAGCAGTTCGGTCTCCGGCCGCGGGATCAGCACGGCGGGCGAGACCGCGAACTCGAGCGCGTGGAAGCCGCGCCGACCGACGAGGTAGGCGACCGGCTCGCCGGCGGCGCGACGCTCGACCAGCGCGTCGAAGTGCGCGGCGGCCTCGGCAAGCAATGGATCGGTGGCGTGCGCGATCAGCCACGCACGATCGACGCCGAGCGTGTGCGCCAACAGGATCGCAGCCTCGCCTGCGCCTTGCTCACGGCCAAGCCGGGTCGCAGCGGCGCGCAGGGCCGCTGCGACCGTGGACACGCTCACGGCGCGGGGTCGTCCGGCTTCGGCGGTGGCGGCACGCCGCCCGGCACTGGCTTTGGCACAGCCTTCTTCCAGTAGCCACCGGCGGACCACGCCTGCCACGCCCAGCGCAGCCAGCCGAGCAGCGCGTTGGCGAGCCACAGTGCCCAGGCCAGCATCGCGGCCTTGTACCACCACAGCGAGACGCTGACCGCGCTGGCGACCGGCAGCAATCCATCGCTGCGATCGGCGAACCAGTTGAGGAGAGCCGCGGTGGAGCCGTAGCCGGCAATCTGCATGTCCGGCGTGCCGAGCAGGCCCTGCGGAATCGCCGAGACCAGCGACAGCAGTGCGATCGCGGTCAGCACCACGAGGCCAACCTGCGCCGCCTCGAACCACTGCGAGGTGGTTGGATCGCGCCATCGGGCGCGCGCGTCGAGCGCGAACAGCCAGGCCGCGACGATGAGCAGCGCCAGCCACGAGAAAGTCGAGAAACCGAGCCCCAACAGCAGCCAGTGGTGGAAACGAAGCGGCGTGCGGCCGGTGCGCGAGACCGTCCACGCCAGCAGCACCAGCACCGCGAGCGCAGGCCAATAGAGCACGGCCGGCCCGAGCGCGGGTCCGCGCGTGGCGAGAATCCAGCGATCGGCCGGCAACGCCAGCGACAGGTCGAGGTTCGACGCGGGCGCGGCCAGGTCCGCTGGCGCGGTGCGGGTGACGAGGCCGAGGTCTGCCGACTCGCGCCAGCGCACGACCAGCTGCTGACTGCCGGGACGGATCGGGATCGACAGCGTGCCACCCTCGGGCCGCGCGTTGATCGTGATGCCGTCGACCTCGACTGCCAGCACCTCGGCGGCTTCGGGCAGTCGGATCGCGTGTTGGCCGCCCGCGGTGCTCCGTAGCGTCGCCGTGAGTTCACGATCGAGCGCGCGCAGCCCTGCGCGCGTCGCCAGCGCGACCTTGTCGAAAGCCAGCGTTCCGCCGGCGACCGCCTCGGGTCGGCCGATCTCGACACGCAAGGTCTCGCCCGGCAGCGGCCGGTACTCGGCGACCCAGGTCGGCTCCGCGTTCGCGACGGTAGGCACGCCCGATGCGACCACGTTCCAGATCGGACTCGCCTCGATACGCCAGACTTCCGCGTGCGCATCGAGAGCAGGCGCCGTCAGCGAAATCGACGCCGTGCGGTCGAGCGTCGAGGTCCACGTGACCTGCTGCTGGCCGCTGCCGAAGGCCGCGAGCACTGCCCCGTCCTCGACATCGAGCCCGGCCTGCGTCGGTCGCTCGCCCGCCAGCAGCGGAATCCGCACGCTGAAGGCCGCACCGGCAGGCGCCAGCCGCGAGACCTCGGTCTCGACGCGCCAGTCGAGATCCAGCACCAGGCGACGGCTGACGACGACGAAGGCCGGGAACTGCTGCACCTGGGCCGCCGGCGCGGCCTCGACCGCACGCAGGCGCACCAGTTCCAGCGCGCCGGTCGGCAGGCGCCCCTCGCGCAGGCCGCCCGCCTCCCAGCCGTCCGTTGCGACGACCACGCGACCAGGCGTCAGCGGGAAGCGCAGTGCGATGCGGTCGGCATCGGCGACGCGCAGCACCACGTCGACACGGCGGACGCCGCGATCGACCAGCACGTAGGTCAGACCATCGTGGTGCCGCAGTACCGGCTGGCCGGCGATGCCGTCGATCGCGAGCCGATCGAGCGCGGTCAGGTTCTCGGCCACCGGCAAAGGCACCGCGACCTGCGCGGCGGCGTGGACCTCAGCCGCGATGGCAATGCGATCGCCGCGTGCATCGACCTCGATCCGGGCGAGGGCCGCGCATTGTGGCGCGCACTCGGGCGCGCGTAGCGCACGTTCGCGCAGCTCGGCGAGCAGCTCGGGTGTCGGGGTCGATTGCGCGCCGGCGGCCGGTGCCAGGACCAAGCCCGCGAGTAGCGTCAGCGTCAGCGCCGTCGTGCCGAACCGCAGGCGGCGGCGCCAGTCGACGCCGGCGAGCAACACGATCACCAACGCCAGCAGGAGCACCGTCAACACCCGCACCGTGCGCGTCAACCACGGCGGTGACACGACCAAACGCACCGCCTGCGCCGGCGTCACCGGGCCCGACCAACTCAGCCGATACGCGCGCCAGGTCCAGCCGGGATCGCCGCCGCCGGCCTGAACGCGCGCGTCCGGCGCGTAGCGGGTCAGCACGTCGGCGCGCGAGCCGACCACGCCGCCACGGACGGCGAGCTTGGGCACGCCGTCGGCGACCGTGGCCTCGGCCGTCATCGAGATCTCCGGAGGCGCGGCCGGGACGGCCTCGCCCGCGTCCGAGTAGCGGCGCGCGAAGGAATCGGGCGCCGTCACCTGCGTCGGCTCGAGCTGCGGATACAGCGCGCGCGTCAGCTGGCTGGCGGCGAACGGCAGCGCGAACAACGCGAGCAGGGCCACCAGCACGATCCGCGCGCCGTTCGCGATCCGCCGCGGCAGTCCTTCCGGCAGCGAGCGCGCCGCCAGCGCCGCGGCGAGCGCGAGCAGCACCAGCCAAAGTAGCCCTGCACCGAGCTCGAAGTAACCGAGCACGACCAACACCGCCACCGGCAGCGCCAGGACGAAGCGACCGAGCCAGAACGCGAGCAGCGCGATGAAGGCGACGGCGAACAGGTCGAGCAGGCTCCAGCGCTCGACCCAGGCCCCCTCCGCCGAGTCGGCGCCCGGCGCCGCGTAGAGCAGGTATCCGGGCGGCAGCATCAGCGTGGTCTCGACCGCATCGAAGGTCTCCTGCCAGCCGCCGACCGGCATCGTCAGGCCGCCCGCGATCCGACCGGCCGCGGTCAGCGCGAGTTGGCGCTCGCGGACCTCGACACCGCTCCACCCGGACTCGCGGCCCGCGGTGACCAGCAACGGCCCGCCGGGACTTTCGGCGCGGGCCAGCGCGAACGGCGGCGCAACGTCGAGCCGCCAGCCCCGCAGCATTTCACCCGAGACGCGATCTCGGAAACTGGCACCGCCACCGTCGAAATCGAACCACAGCTCGCGCGACAGTCGCAGCCGGTTCTGATCCTGGTCGGACAGCCCACGCGAGCGCTCGGTGACCGACAACGTGGCGCCGGCGGTCATCGCATAGGCCGGCAGCATCGACCACTCGCCCGGCACGCCGGCCTGGCCGGCGTCGATCGCCGGCGGACCCGAGACCTCGACGACCCGCAGTTGTGGGTCAGCGGCAAAACTCCAGATCTCTTCGGCGGGCCACGGCGCGCCGACCGCGGGCGCGATGACCTGCGATAGCGGCGCGGTCGCGCGCGCCGTCAGCACCAGGTGATGCACGCCCGGCCGCACCTGCGCGATCAGTTGGCCCGCGCCATCGAGCCGCGCCGGCACGTCGCCGTCGAGCCGCGTCGGCGCGAAGCCGTCGGGCAACGGGGCGCCGAGTAGCTCCTCGCGCCCGGCGCCGGTGACGCGCAGTTCGATGCGCGTCTCGAGCAGGGCCGGCACGCCGTCGGCGAGGCGGCGGTGGACGACCAGCGACAGCGAATCGGCCTCGCGCACGGCCTCGGCCGCGCGCCCGAGCCAAATGCGGTCGGCCGATCGTTCGAGCGGGAATACGGGCGCGCCGTCGAGTGCCAGCGCGACGATGCCCGTACCAGGCGGTACCACCAGCGACTCGGGGCGCGTCGACCAGTCGATGCGGCCGCGGACCTCGTGGGCGCCGGCCGGCAGGAACAGGCACGGTCGTCCGTCCGGGCAGGCCACGACGGGCTGGGCCGCGCCATTGACCGTCACCGCCTGCGGCCAGGTTGCGGCCTCTCCGGGCAAGGCCACTGAAGCGCGCGCATACAGCGTCCAGCGCTGCGCGAAGCGCGCGCCATCGCGCGCGGCCTCGATTGCGAGCGGCCCCGGCCACACACAGGCGCGACCGTCGGGCTGGGTAGGCTCGACGCCGGAAACCAGCGGGCAGTTCGCGCGCGCATCGTCATGCCGCACCCAGTCGATCCAGCCGCGAAGTTCCGTCGGTACCGCAGCCGGGTCAAGCGGTGGCGCGCCGTGGGCCTGGCCCGACGACACCGCGCCCAGCGCCAGCGTGAAAGCGGCGCCACGGATGACGGCGACGCAGCGGCGCCACCGTCGGCGCGCGGCGACTCGGGTGGAATAGGTGACGAGGTCGATCGACATCGCACGGCTCCCGGTGAGGCTCATGCGGATGTTAGCGAAGCGCCGGCAGCCGCCATGTTAACCGGCGGCATGGACCGCCACGGGACCGGCTCATGGCCCGCTCCAGATGATCCGCCGCAACGATCGCGCTGCGCGATCTGATAGCGTCGGCCAATCAATCCGCCACGACGCCGATGAACCTGCGCGACCTCCGCTACCTGATCGCCCTCGCCGACCACCGCCACTTCGGACGCGCGGCCGAGGCGGCGCACGTCAGCCAGCCGACGCTGTCGACGCAGATCCGCAAGCTCGAGGAGGAACTCGGCATCGCGCTGTTCGAACGCTCGCCGCGCAATGTGTTGCTGACCGAAGCCGGGGAACGCATCGTCGCGCGGGCGCGCACCGTGGTCCGCGAGACCGACGAGATCAAGGCGCTGGCGCGCAGCTACCGCGATCCTGAATCCGGCACGATCCGGCTCGGCATCTTCCCGACCCTCGGTCCCTACCTGCTGCCGCACGTGGTGCCGCGGCTGCGCGCGCGCTTTTCGCGGCTCGAGTTGCTGTTGGTCGAGGACAAGACCCAGCGCCTCGTGGACATGCTGCGCGACGGCACCCTCGACTGCGCGGTGCTCGCGCAGCCGATCCATGACGACGGCCTGCACGACGAGTTCCTGTTCGAGGAGCCGTTCGTGCTGGCGGTACCAAGCGACCACCCGCTGCGCCAGCGCCGGCACCTGACCCTCGACGACCTCGGCGGCGAGAGCCTGCTGCTGCTCGAGGAGGGCCACTGCCTGCGCGACCAGGCGCTCGAAGTCTGCCACCTCGCCGGCGCCAGCGAGCGCGCCGGATTCCGCGCGACCAGCCTCGAGACGCTGCGCCAGATGGTCGCCGCGCACGTCGGCGTGACCCTGCTACCAGTGCTCGCGATCAAGCCGCCGATCGCGGCCTCGCCCGACATCCGCCTGCTGAACATCGAACCCGCACCGCCGAGCCGGAGGATCGCGCTGTACTGGCGTCGCAGTTCGGCCCTGACCGACTTCCTGTCGGCGATCGCCGAGGTGCTGCGCGATCTGCCGGTGGGACTGTTGACGCCGCCACCGGCGGCAGCCCCGATAGCGCGCGCCCGGGCCGTCGGGCGCGTCGGCAAGCTCGGCTGACCCTTGCGATGGAACTCGGCACCGTCATCCGCCGCTTCGGGCTGCCGCTGGCGCTGGCCGTGATCGCGTACATGTGGATCAGCGACCACCGGCCGGTCAGGCCGTTGCCGGGCACGATCGCGGACACACCGCGACAGGCGCGCGCAGTCGGCGCCACGTTTCGCTTCAAGGACCACGACATCGAGCCGCTCGCGGACTTCACGATCACCGCGCGCGTGCTCTCGCGCGAGAACTACCGCTTCGACCGCGCCGCCGCGCTCTCGCCGGTGGACCTCGCGCTCGGTTGGGGACCGATGTCCGACGACGAGGTGCTCCGCCGCCTGACCATCTCCCAGGGCAGTCGCTGGTACTACTACCGCTGGTCCGGCGAGCCGCCGCTCCCGGTGAACGAAATCGTCCGCCACTCCGCCAACATGCACCTGATCCCGGCCGACGACCAGGTGGCCGCGGCGATCGACCGCGTGCGGCCGGGCCATGTCGTCGAACTGCGCGGGCGGCTGGTCGAGGTCCGAGGCGTCGACGGATTCCGCTGGCGCAGCTCGCTCACGCGCGAGGATTCTGGCGACGGCGCCTGCGAGATCATCTTCGTCGAGCGGATCGCGTTGCGGTGACGCGACCGCGCTAGGCGAGCAACCCCGATGGACACGAGACCCCGGTGCCGCCGAGACCGCAGTAGCCGTCGGGGTTCTTGGCGAGGTACTGCTGGTGGTAGTCCTCGGCGTAGTAGAAGGGCGGCAGTTCGACGATTTCGGTCGTGATCGGCCCGTAGCCCGCGGCCGAGAGGCGGGCCTGGAACGCGTCGCGGCTGGCCTCGGCCATGCGTCGCTGCGCGGGCGTCTCGCAATAGATGCCGGAGCGGTACTGGGTGCCGATGTCGTTGCCCTGACGCATGCCCTGGGTCGGGTCGTGGTTCTCCCAGAAAACTCTCAGCAGGGCCTCGAAGGCGATCCGTGCCGGGTCGTACACGACCAACACCACCTCGTTGTGGCCGGTCTGGCCCGAGCAGACCTCGCGATAGGTCGGATTCGGCGTGTACCCGCCGGCATAGCCAACCGCCGTGGTCTCCACGCCAGGCAACGACCAGAACTTTCGCTCGGCGCCCCAGAAGCAACCCATTCCGAACAGCACGCGCTCGAGACCGGGCCACTCGGCCCTGATCGGCCGGCCATGGACGTGGTGGCGGTTCACAATCGGCATCGGCTCGGCGCGGCCGGGCAATGCCTCGGCCGGCGTCGGCAATCGCGGGGACTTCATCCAGGCGAACATCGGGGCTCCTCGCTCGATCCTCGTGCAACGAGCGTCCCTCAAGGCGCGTGAACCGCCCGTGGCAGTCGGGCGCGAGGAATCAGGCCGGCTCGAGCCCCGGATCGGCGTCGTCTTCGGCGAGCGCCGCGCGCGATTCGGAAAGGTCGCGTTCGACCTGCTCGACGACCGCGCGGGCCTCAACCTCGAGGGAGGCTGCGACCATCACCCGGACCAGGTCGTTGACCGGCAGTTCGCCGAAGCCGCCGGTCAGGTAGGCGCCGGCGACATAGGCCGGGATGCCTTCGGCCTCGAGGGCGTCGCGCACGAGTTGCGCGTCGATGATGTGCTGGGCAACGTAGATCGCCTTCATCGCGCAACGCTAGCGGGCCGGAGGCCACCGGCACAAGCCGGGCGCGGGCCGGGCTCGTTAGACTCCCGGACTTTGCCGATGCACTCGCCCCGGATGACCGCCGAACCGCCCGCCG
>CALDVP010000110.1 GCA_937924195.1 uncultured Lysobacterales bacterium | reverse complement strand
CGCCCTCGACGGACGTCCACTGGCCCGCCTCGACACGATCCAGGACTGTGGCGATGCCGATGGGCCCGGTGTGGCGCCGCGCCTGCTCGAGATCGATCGTCAGGGCGCGACCCTGGTTTCGGCGCTCGTACCTTCGCCGTGCGAGCGCGTGCGCGAGCCGCAGGCCGAACTGCCGAAGCCCTGGGCCGGCGTGATGGTGCAGCCGGTGGGCGCTGGGCTCGCGCGCGTCCTGGGTGCGCCGGACCGAATCGGGTATCGGGTCACGCGAGTGATCCCCGGCACGCCCTATGCCCGCGCGGGTGGACGGGTCGGTGATCTCGTCGTCGCGGTCGGTGGCGAGCAGGTACCGGTCGTCAACGCCACCGACACCACGCCCTTCGAGCAGCGCATCCGCAATGCCGACGATGGCGAGCCGCTGTCGATGACCATCTGGCGCGACGGGCGCGAACGCATCCTGACCCTTTCGCTCGAAATCGCCCCCGAACCGGATAGCGCGATGGCCTCGGCCGAGATCGACGGGTTTGGGCTACGGGTGCGCGAGTTGTCTTTCTTCGACCGGCTGAATCGCCGGCTGCCGGAGGACTTTTCCGGCGTGCTGGTCGAAGCGGTCGAACCGGGCGGATTTGCGGGGCTGGCCTTCATCGCCCGCAACGACATCCTGCTCGAGGTCGACGGGCGGCCGGTGAGCGACGTCGAGTCGCTCCGCATGGCCCTGGTCGAGGCCCGCAAGGCCTCCTCGCCGTCGATCGTCTTCACCGTTCGGCGCGACCGAGACACGCGGCTCTTGTTCCTCAAGCGCGACTGGCTCACGGAGCGATGACGATGATTCGGGCCCTATCCGTCGCCCGGTTGCCCTTGCTGGTAACGCTGCTTGGTCTGTCTGCCGCCGGCCACGCCGCGGAAGGGATCGACTTCGAGCGGGCCGTAGCGTCCGTGACTGCAAAGGCCGCTGCCGCGGTCGTCGAGGTGCGCTTCGTCCAGACTTCCGAGTTCGGCGGCCAGACGCGTCGCCAGGACTCCGTGGTGCTGGGTCTCGTCGTTGGCGAGGACGGGCTCGTGCTCGTGCCCGAGCGGCAACTGCAGCCGGAGTTCCGGGTCTTCGATCCGGAGGCCACGGGTGGCGATGGCACCTCGCTGTTGCGGCTGGCTGCGAGCGACTTCCGGGTGTTCGTCGCCGGTCGAGCCGAGCCGCTGTCGGCGCGCTACCTGTCCCGGGACGGCGATCGCGGCCTCGCGTGGCTGCAACTCGACGGTGACGGATCACCGCCGGGTGTCGATCTCGCCCGGCCCTGCGAATTGCGGCCCGGACAGCGCTTCGTCGGCCTGTGGCGGCTGCCGGCGCGGCAGGGCGGGGCACCGACGACGGCGCCCGGTTTCGTCGGTGGCCAGACCTCGGCGCCGTTTCCATCGCTGTCGGTGTCGGGGCCGATCGGACCGGCTTTCGCGCTCGATGGGCGCTTCTGTGGATACGTCGTCACGGTCGACGTCGACCCGCAGGGCGTCGGCGGGCGCCCCTGGCAGGAGAATCTGCTGGTCGACGTCGAGACGCTGGCGCGGCTGACCGCGCGAGTCGCCGCGTTCGGGTCCAGTGCGCCGCGCTGATGCGGAACCCGCCGTGCGGCGGGTCCCTGATCGCAACGGATCAGAGTGCGGCGAGGACGTGCTCTGCCGCCGAGACCCTGAACTCGCCGGGCGCCTCGACGAACAGCTGGGTCACGATGCCGTCCTTCGCTACCAGTGCGAAGCGTTTGCTGCGCATGCCCATGCCAAAGGCGGTGGCGTCCATCTCGAGGCCGAGCGCCTTGGCGAAGGCTCCGTTACCGTCGGCCAGCATCAGGATCCCGTCCGGCACCTTCTGGCTTTCGGCCCAGGCGTTCATCACGAAGGCATCGTTGACCGCCATGCAGGCGACGGCGTCGACGCCCTTGGCCTTGAAGGCGTCGAAGTGCTGCACGTAGCCCGGCAAGTGTTTGGCCGAGCAGGTCGGGGTGAAGGCGCCGGGCACCGCGAACAGCACCACGGTCCTACCCTTGAAGAGATCGTCGGTGTTGATGGCCTGGATGCCGTCCTTGAGCTGGTTGAGGACCGCGCTGGGGATGCGGTCGCCGATCTGGATCGTCATTGGATCGCTCCGTGCAAGGGGCGGAAAGGATAGCGACCACCGGTGCGCAGAGTACGCGCGTCGCGGGAGGCCGGGACTTGAAAGCCGTCGAGGCGCCATCACTTCGCGATCAGCCGGCGCATCGTGCGCCATTCGACAAGGAGAGAACCATGACCATCGTTCGTTATCAGCCAATGTCGACGGCCCTGCAGATGCACAACGAGCTGAAGCAGGTCTTCGACAAGCTCCTAGGTGCGGCCGAGGGCGACCAGAGCAGCGTCGTGACCAGCCAGTGGACGCCGCACGTAGACATCAAGGAAGAACCGAATCGCTTCGTCATCTACGCCGATATCCCCGGCGTCGAGCCGAAGGACATCGAAGTCCACATGGAAAAGGGCGTGCTGTCGATCAAGGGTGAACGCAAGGTCGAGAACGTCGAGCAGACCGATCAATACACGCGGGTCGAGCGCGCGCGCGGGACTTTCTTCCGACGCTTCGCCCTGCCGGACTCGGCCGATCAGGACGGCATCACCGCCGAGGGTCGCCACGGCGTGCTCGAGATCACGATTCCGAAGAAACCGGAAACGACCGCGCGCCGGATCGAGATCAAGGGCTGATTCCGGCACCGCGGCTCTGCCGCGACGCTCGCGCAGGCCCGGGGTCGACGTCCAGGAGGCGTCGTCCCGCGGGCCTTGCGTTTTCGGCGTGGGCCCTCGACAGTCGCATGAGTCAAGACGTCCGCACGCGATGCAATTCAAGGACTACTACGACATCCTCGGCGTGCCGCCACAGGCGAGCGCGGACGTGATCAAGTCCGCGTATCGCAAGCTCGCGCGCAAGTTCCATCCGGATGTCAGCAAAGAGAAGAATTCCGAGGAGCGCTTCAAAGAAGTCAACGAGGCCTACGACGTCCTCAAGGATCCCGAGAAGCGGGCCCACTACGACGCCTTGCGTGCGCGCGGCTATCGGCCGGGCGAGGAGTTCCGTCCGCCACCGGACTTCGCTGACGTCGAGGTCGACCTCGGCGGCGAGGGTGGCCTCGGGGACCTGTTCGAGGCCCTGTTCGGGCGCGGCCGCGGCGGCTTCGATGGGCGCGCCACGGCCCGCGGGCCCTCGCGCCCACGGGCGATGACCGCGAAGCTCGCGATCGACCTCGAGCGAGCCTATTCGGGCGGCCCCGAGCGGCTACAGGTCGGCGAGCGCACGATCGAGGTCAAGATCCCTGCCGGGATCGAGCCCGGCCGCCAGATCCGGCTCGCCAAGCAGGCCCCGGGCGGCGGTGACCTGCTGCTCGAGATCGAGTACCGGCCGCATCCGCGCTTCAGCGTCGAGGGCCGGGACGTCAGCCTCAAGTTACCGATCGCACCGTGGGAAGCGGCGCTCGGCGCAACCGTATCGGTGCCGACACTCGGTGGTCCGGTCGAACTCCGCATTCCACCGGGCTCGAGCAGCGGCCGGCGGATGCGGCTTCGCGGGCGCGGTCTACCGGGCCAGCCGCCCGGCGACCAGTACGTCGTGCTCGAGGTCGCGGTGCCGCCAGCCGACAGCGATGCGCGACGCACGCTCTACGAGCGGCTCCGAGACGGCTACCGGGATTTCGATCCGCGCGTCGCTCGCTGAGGCGCAGTGAGCCCGTGGTCGCTGAGCGGCGCTCGTCTCAGCCGCCGATGAACTGCTTGACGATGCGCGCCAGTTCGGATTCGTCGATCGGCTTGGTCAGGTAGGCTTTTGCGCCCTGGCGGGCGCCCCAGACCTTGTCCGTCTCCTGGTCTTTGGTCGTGACCAGGATCACCGGGATGTGGGCGGTCTCCGGATCCTTGGTGATCTGCCGCGTGGCCTGAAAGCCGTTCAGATTCGGCATCACGACGTCCATCAGCACGAGGTCCGGCTTTTCCTTCTTCGCCACCTCGACGCCGAGCGCGCCGTCGGTGGCGGTCAACACCTGATGCCCCAGCCCTTCGACGATGCGCTGGAGCTGAAGCAACTGCGAGGGTGAATCATCGACGATCAGCACTCGAGCCATGGTGGACCCCGGAAGAAACCGTAAAATGCGAGGCGATGGACCGCCCCTCCCACCGCGCTGGCCGCGGAACCGTCAGGCTCCGATGCGTACGACCGTCCGACCACGCGCGTTTCCGGCCATCATCCTAGCAAAAACCGTGGCCAGCCCATCGAGTGTGATCTCGTCAGTGCAGATACGCTCGAGATGTCGCGGTTTCCAGTCGGCGGCGAGACGCTCCCAGATCGTGCGCCGAATGGCATGAGGCGTTCCGGCGGACGCGATGCCGAGCAGACTGACCCCGCGGATGATGAACGGCATGACCGTGGTCGCGAGTTCCGGGCCGCCGGTCAGGCCGCACACTGCGATCGAGCCATAGGGCTGGATCACGCGGGTGAGCCCGGCGAGCATGTCGCCACCGACATTGTCGATCGCGCCGGCCCAGGTTGCGCTCTCGAGCGGACGCTGGCCCCAGTGGAGGCCGTGGCGCGAGATGCACTGGGTCGCACCGAGTGACCTCAGGAACTCGAACTCCGCGGGCTTGCCGGTGATGGCATGGACCTCGAAGCCGGCGCGGGTGAGGATGTCGATCGCCAGCGTGCCGACACCGCCGGTCGCGCCGGTGATGACGATCGGCCCCATGGCCGGGGCCTGACCGTTGTCGGTCAGGCGCTTGAGCGCGAGCCCTGCGGTGAAGCCGGCGGTGCCGAGGACCATCGCTTCGCGCAGCGACAGTCCCGCCGGCAGCGGCACGACGTCGTCCGCGGCCACCCGCGCGTATTCGGCATAGCCGCCGTCGCGAGTCTCCGACAGGCCGCAGCCGGTCACGATCACGGCGTCGCCCTCGCGCCAGCGCGGATCGGTCGAGGCGACCACATGTCCCGCCAGGTCGATGCCGCCATTGAGCGTCGGCTCGCGCAGGATCCGTCCCTTGCCGGTTCCCGCCAGCGCGTCTTTGTAGTTGACCGAGGACCAGGCCACCTGGACCACCACCTCCCCGGCGGTCAACTGGTCGAGGGTGAGCGTCTCGAGGGCGCTCCGGTAGGGCGTCTCGCGGCTGTGGATGCGAAAGGCGCGGAACGGCGTGTCGGGCATCGTCATCGATGGGTTACTCGGTCTCGAGCACGATCGGAATCGACGCGGCCGTCTCGGCCGGATCGAGGATCTCCACGCGCGGGCGATAGCCCGGGCTCGTGATCGTCAGCGTCACGCGGTCGAGGGTCGCCTCGCAGCGCGCCTCGCCGAGGAAGGTGCGGCCCGAGAAGGTGTCGAAAGGAATCCGGATCGAGAAAGCGCCGTCGGCGTCGGTCTCGCGCTGGTTCGTGACCTGTCCTGCGGCCCGTTCGGTCCAGGTCGCGACGACGCGCGAGCCCGGGATCGGTCGGCCAGCCGAATCGACCACGCGACCCGCGATTGCGAACTCAGACAGCGGACACTGCGCCAGCGCGGGTAGGGTGGCGACAGCCAGCCCGAGGGCGGCGGCGATCGACATGGTTCGACTCATCATCGCACTCCTTCTCGCGCGGACCTCAGCCCGGGCTGTTGATCTTGTGCAGGGCGCGGCGGTCGACCGCGAGCGCCGCCTCGTGGACGGCCTCGGATAGCGTCGGATGCGCGTGGCAGATGCGCGCCAGGTCCTCGGCCGAGCCGTGGAACTCCATCGCGACCACGCACTCGGCGATCAGCTCGGAGACGCAGGCACCGACCATGTGCACGCCGAGGATCCGGTCGGTCTCTGCGTGCGCGATCATCTTGACCATACCCGCCGTCTCGTTCATCGCGACCGCGCGGCCGATCGCGGCGAATGGAAAGCTGCCGGTGCGGTACGGGATGCCGGCGGCCTTGACCTCGGCTTCGGTCTTGCCGACCCATGCGATCTCGGGCTCGGTGTAGATCACCCACGGGATCGTGTCGTGGTTGACGTGGCCGGCCTTGCCGGCGATCAGCTCGGCGACGGCGACGCCTTCCTCGGAACCCTTGTGCGCCAGCATGGCGCCACGCACGCAGTCGCCGACCGCCCAGACGCCCTCGACGCCGGTCCAGTTATGGTCGTCGACCACATAGCGTCCGCGCTCGTCGAGCCTGACGCCGGTATCCGGGTCGACGCAGCCCTCGCTCGCCGCGCGCCGGCCGACCGCGACCAGCAGCTTGTCGAAGACCAGCGTCTCCTCGCCCTTGCCGTCGGCGTAGGTGACGTGGACCTCGCCCTTCTTCACTTCGGCCTTCGAGACCTTCGCGCCGAGTCGGATGTCGAGGCCCTGCTTGCGGAACTCCTTTAGCGCCGCGCGCGCGATGTCGCCATCGACGGCGCCGAGGAAATCCGCCATGGCCTCGAGGATCACCACGTCGCTGCCGAGGCGCTTCCAGACGCTGCCGAGTTCGAGGCCGATCACGCCGGCGCCGATCACCCCAAGCCGCTTCGGCACCTCGGCGAGGTCGAGCGCGCCGGTGTTGTCGAGGATGTGCTGGCCGTCGAACTTTGCGAACGGCAGCTCGATCGGTTTCGAGCCGGTTGCCAGCACCACGTTGGTTCCGCGGATGTCGGTCCTCGAGCCGTCGGCGGTCGTGATCTCGACCACGCGGTCCTTTTTCAGTCTGCCGAAGCCGTGGAAGGCCGTGACCTTGTTGGCCTTGAACAGCTGGCTAATGCCGGAGGTGAACTGCTTCACGATCTTGTCCTTGCGCCCGATCATGCGCGGGACGTCGATCGTGGCTTCCTGGGCCGCAATGCCGTGGTCGGCGAAGGAATGGATCAGGTTGTGGAACTGTTTCGAGGAGTCGAGCAGCGCCTTCGACGGGATGCAGCCGACGTTGAGGCAGGTACCGCCGAGCGCGGCCTTGCCGTCCTTGCCGGTGAAGGCGTCGATGCAGGCGGTCTTGAGGCCCAGCTGTGCGGCGCGGATCGCGCCGACATAGCCGGCCGGGCCGCCACCGATGAAAACGACGTCGAACTGTTCCATCCTGGGCTACTCCGTGAGCTTGGGGCTGTCGTGGGCTCGCGGCCGAGCGGGTCGGCCACGCGCCGCGATCACAGCCCCAGCAGCATGCGCTGCGGGTTCTCGAGCTGATTCTTGATGTCGACGAGGAAGGTCACCGCGTCCTTGCCGTCGATGATCCGGTGGTCGTAGGAGAGCGCGATGTACATCATCGGCGCGGCGACGACCTGTCCGTTCTCGACGATCGCGCGCTCCTTGACCGCGTGCATGCCGAGGATCGCGCTTTGCGGAGGATTCACGATCGGGGTCGAGAACAGCGAGCCGAACACGCCGCCGTTGGTGATCGTGAAAGTGCCGCCCTGCAAGTCCTCGATGCCGAGGCCGCCCTCACGCGCCTTCCTCGCGTAGTCGAGGATCGCGCGTTCGACGTCGGCGAAGGACAGCGCCTCGCAATTGCGCAGCACCGGGGTGACCAGGCCACGCTCGGTCGAGACCGCGATCGAGATATCGCTGTAAGCGTGGTACACGATGTCGTTGCCGTCGACCGAGGCATTGACGACCGGATGCCGGCGCAGCGCCTCGGCGGCGGCGCGGACGAAGAAGCTCATGATGCCGAGGCGCACGCCGTGGGTCTTCTCGAAGGCCTCCCCGAGCGCTTTGCGCATGTCCATGACCGGCTTCATGTTGACTTCGTTGAACGAGGTCAGCATCGCGATCGAGTTCTTCGACTGCATCATGCGCTCGGCGATGCGCTGGCGCATTCGAGTCATCGGCACGCGCTGCTCGGCGCGGGCGCCGAGCGGGGCCGACGCCGCAGGCGCCGGGCGCGCGGCGGCGGCGACGGCGTCTTCCTTGGTCACGCGGCCACCGCGGCCGGTGCCGGGGATCGAGGCCGGGTCGAGCCTGGCTTCGCTGGCGACGCGGTTCGCGGCGGGGGACAGCTCGGCGACACGTCCAGCCGCGGGCGCCTGAGCGGCTGCGGCTGGCGGCGGCGTGGGCTTCGCTTCCGCCGGCGGCGTGGATTTGGCTTCCGGCGCGGGCGCGGCGGCCACGGCGCCAGCCTCGATCACCGCTATCACTTGCTGGCTCGTGACCGTGTCGCCGACGTTCTGGAGGATCTCCTTCAGCACGCCATCGGATGGGGCCGGGACTTCGAGCACCACCTTGTCGGGCTCGAGGTCGACGAGGTTTTCGTCGCGCTTGACGGCGTCGCCGGGCTTCTTGTGCCACGTGGCGATGGTCGCGTCGGCGACCGATTCGGGGAGGACCGGAACCTTGACCTCGATCGACATGGGGCTTCCTGCAGGATCAGTGCGGATGAGGGGAGATCACTCGTTCGGCGGCTGGTCGCCATCGAGCTGCGCAGCCAGCGCGTGCTCGACCAACGCTGCCTGCTCGGCGACGTGGGTGTTGAAATGGCCGCAGGCCGGGGCCGGCGACCGCGGTCGGCCGGCGTAGTGCAGCCTCTGTCTTGGCGCGAGACAGAAGCGCAGGTGGTGCTGGATCTGGTACCAGGCGCCCTGGTTCTGTGGCTCCTCCTGGCACCACACCACGTCCTTCGCTGCGCCGAAGCGGGCGAGCTCGGCGGCCAGAGCCTCGCGCGGGAACGGGTACAGCTGCTCGACGCGGACGATCGCGACGTCGGTGAGGCCACGCTTCTCGGCTTCCTCGACCAGGTCCCAGTAAACCTTGCCGGCGCAGACGACGACCCGCTTGGTCTTCTTCGGATCCTTTGCGGTCGAATCCGGGATCATCAGCTGGAAACCGCGCTCGGCGAGGTCCGCGTACTCGGAGGTCGAGCGCGGCAGGCGCAGCATCGACTTCGGGGTCATCACGACCAGCGGCTTGCGCAGGTCCCGCACCATCTGGCGCCGGATCATGTGGAAGAACTGCGCCGGCGTGGTCGGCACCACGACCTGCATGTTCTCGAGCGCGCATAGTTGCAGGAAGCGCTCGAGGCGCGCCGAGGAGTGCTCGGGGCCCTGGCCCTCGTAGCCGTGCGGCAGGAACAGCGCGAGGCTGGACAGCCGACCCCATTTGGCCTCGCCTGAAGAGATGAACTGGTCGATCACGACCTGGGCGCCGTTGGCAAAGTCGCCGAATTGGCCTTCCCAGATCACCATCGTGTTCGGATCGGTGGTCGAGTAGCCGTACTCGAAGGCCATCACCGCCTCCTCGCTGAGCAGCGAATCGATGACGGTGAGATCCTCCGGATGCTTGACCAGCGCGCGCAGCGGCAGAGCGGATGCGCCGGTCTTCTGATCGTGGAGCACCGCATGGCGGTGGAAGAAGGTGCCGCGGCCCGAGTCCTGCCCGACCAGGCGCAGACGAAAACCCTGGTCCAGCAGCGTCGCATAAGCGAGGTTCTCGGCGAAACCCCAGTCCATCCGAATTTCGCCGCGCGCCATCTTCGCGCGGTCCTCGTAGACCTTGGCGACGCGCGGGTGCAGCACGAAGTCTTTCGGCACGCGCGCGACGACCTCGGCCAGAGCACGGAGCTTCGCCTCGGGCACCGTGGTCGGGCCGACCGGATCGGGCTTGGCCTCGAGGTGGCGGGTCCAGTCGGTGGTCGGGACCGGCGAGTCCTTGGCCAACTCGGCGATGACGTCACCACGATCCAGCGCGGCGCGGTAGTCGTCGACCAGTCGCTTGGCGTCGTCGGCGCCGATCACGCCCTCGGTGACGAGACGCTCGGCGTACAGGTCGCGGGGGCTCTTGCGGGAGCGGATGTTCTGGTACATGAGCGGCTGCGTCGCCGCGGGTTCGTCCGCCTCGTTGTGGCCGTGGCGGCGATAGCAGACGAGATCGATCACGACGTCGCGCCGGAACTTCGCCCGGAAATCGTGCGCGAGGCGCACCGCGAACAGGCAGGCCTCCGGGTCGTCGCCATTCACGTGGAAGATCGGTGCGCCGACCATCTTCGCGATGTCCGTGCAGTAGAGCGTCGAGCGCGCGTCGTCGGGGCGGTGGGTCGTGAAACCGATCTGGTTGTTGATGACGATGTGGATGGTGCCACCCACCGCGAAGCCGCGGGCCTGCGACATCTGCAAGGTTTCCATCACCACGCCTTGACCGGCGAATGCCGCGTCGCCGTGGATGAGCACCGGCACGACCTGTGCATGGACGCCGAGGTCGCCGCGGCGCAGCTGACGCGCCCGCACCGAGCCGACCACCACCGGGTCGATGATCTCGAGGTGCGAGGGGTTGAATCCAAGCGCGAGGTGCACCGGGCCGCCCGGCGTCACGACATCCGAGCTGAAGCCCATGTGGTACTTCACATCGCCCGAGTGGGCCGGGTCGTCCGGACCCTCGTGGCGGCCCTCGAACTCCGCGAACAGTTGGTGCGGCGGTTTGCCGAGGGTGTTGACCAGGACGTTCAGGCGGCCGCGGTGGGCCATGCCGATCACGATCTCGCGCACGCCGCCGGTGCCGGCGCGGCGGATCAGTTCGTCCATCATCGGGATCAGTGAATCGCCGCCCTCGAGCGAGAAGCGCTTCTGACCGACGTACTTGGTGTGCAGGTAGCGCTCCAGACCCTCGGCTTGCGTGAGCTTCGCCAGCATGCGGCGGCGCTCGTCGGGGCTGAATTCGTAGTTGCCGCCCGTGCGCTCGAGCTGTTGGTGCACCCAGCGTCGCTGTTCGGCGTCGGAGATGTGCATGAACTCGGCGCCGATCGTGCTGGCGTAGGTGCGCTCGAGCAGCGAGACGATGTCCCGCAACCGCATCCGCGGCGGTGCCGACAGCGAGCCGGTCGCGAATTCGGTGTCGAGATCGGCCGGACCGAGCCCGTGAAACGACAGCTGGAGGTCCGGTGCCTCGGGCTTTCGTGCCAGCCCGAGCGGGTCGAGATTGGCGGCCAGATGTCCGCGCGAGCGGTAGGCCGTGACCAGTCGCAGCACCCCGGCCTGCTTGTCCGGGTCGGGGCCGACGCTCGCGTGCGTGCCGCGCACCGGCGGCGAGAGCGCCATCCGCGCGAAGGCCTCGATGACCGGCCCGTGGGCAACGTCGCCGGCCTGACGGCCGCCCAGCTGATCGAAGTAGGCCCGCCAGGTCGGATCCACGGCGGTGGGATCGGCGAGATAGCGCTCGTAGAGATCCTCGACGAAGGTCGCGTTGCCGCCGGCAAGCTGTGAACTCTGCGCGAATTGCTGGATCAGGGAGGTCACGGAGGTTCCTTCGACCGGCGTTTGGCGCCGCAAGGCTACGGGCTCGGCTCGTCGGCAGGCGACGGCGAAACAGCGCGACAGTATAGCCGAGCCCCCCGCGCCCAGCGGGGCTTGGCACTCGACCATGGTCTGAGATTCAGCGCCTCGGCGGCGGAATCCCCGCGGCAGGCTCTCGCCACCTCAGAACGCCAGTCGTCGTAGCTCTGGGGGCGGCTCCGAGCGCTGCCAGACCTGATCGAAGTGGTCGCGCAGCTGGCGAGCACTGCCCGGGGCCGCAAAGCGCGCCTCGCCGTCCCAGCGACTGCCGATCGGGCGCAGGAGCAGTCCGCCGCCGTCGTTGACGATGAAGGCTGACGGGTACTGGCGGTCCTCCTCGATCACGGGCGTCCGGAACTCGATCGCCGTCGGTAGGCGCTGCGCGAGGTGGATCAGCCGATGTCCATGGCCCGCGGCCAGCGCGGGTTCCTGGACCAGGATCCGCACCTTGGCCTCGCGACCCGATAGCGCGATGCGCTTGATCGCTTCCAGCACCGGCGCGCGGTCGTACAGGTCCGGCTCGAGGTCTCGGGAGTAGATCGACAGGCCGCGCCGAGCGTCAGCGGCGATCTGGTCGACGGCCTCGCGCGCCGCTTCGAGCGAGTCGATCTCGCGGGCTTGTTCGCGCTTCGCCTTTTCGGCGACGCTGCGTCGCGGCGGCTCGGCCAGCGGCGCAAGCGCCAGCCGCATGGTCCGGTGCGGGATGCCGGCATCGTCATAGGGCTCGCCCTCGGCGACGAAGCCGAAGCGCGCGTAGAACGGTTCGGCGCTCACCTGCGAGGACAGGCTGAGCTCGCGCGCGCCGCGCTCGCGCGCGGTCTCGATCAGCGAGCGCAGGATGGCCGAGCCCACGCCCTGGCCGCGCCAAGGCCTCAGCACGGCCATCCGGCCGATGCGCCCATCGGGCGTCAACCGGCCGGTGCCGATGGGGCGTCCGTCGGGGTCGCGCGCGATCACGTGGATCGAGCGCGCGTCATCGGCATCGACCTCGAGTTCGAGCGGGACCTTCTGCTCGGCCACGAAGACTTCCTCGCGCACTGCGAGCAGGTCGCGGCGGTCGGCGTCGAAGTTCGCGAAATCGAGCCGGAGATCGAGCATGCACGGATCGTAAGGCGCCCGGGGGACGGGCGCCACGGCGCGTCCGAGGGGCGAGCCACCCCGGGGCCCGAGGGGCTTGATCGCGGTACCCGGTCAATGATAGCATCAAGCCATCAAATGCATGGCAGTATTCCACATCATGATGAGAACGACGATCACGCTCGATCCCGATGTGGCCCGCGACGTCGAGCGGCGCATGTCCGAGGAGGGCCGCAGCTTCAAGGAAATCGTCAACGACGGCCTGCGGCGGGGGTTGGCCGCTACGGTGCGGGAGCCGCTTGCGCGCTACGAGGTCGCGACCTTCGACTCGCCGGTCGAGCCCGGGATCGACTTGACCAAGGTGAACCAGCTGCTCGACGAGGAGTCTCCGAAGCCGGGTCCCGAGCGGTGATCGCGGTCGATCTGAACCTGCTGCTGTACGCGCACAACCGGTCCGCGCCGCAGCACGGGCGTGCGCAGGCGTGGTGGCGGGACCTGATGAATGCAGACGGCCCGGTGGCGCTGCCGGAGCCCGTGGTCTACGGCTTCCTCCGGATCACGACCCAGCGCGGCATCCTCGCCGAGCCGCTGCCGACCGAGCGGGCGATCGCGATCGTCCGCGGCTGGCTGGACTGGCCGCGCGTGCGGGTGCTGCACGGCACCGCCGGCAGCCTAGCCCGCGCACTCGCGATCGCGGGATCGCTCGGTGTGGCCGGTCGGCTGACCACAGACATCCAGATCGCGGCGCTGGCGATCGAGTACCGCGCGACGCTCGCCAGCGCCGACGCCGACTTCGGTCGCATGCCCGGCCTCAAGTGGATCAATCCGCTGCAGCCTTGATCGCCTGCGGGCAACCGTCACGGGCGGCGGGGCCTGCGACGGGCGCCGCAGCGTTGGATCGCGTCGGGATCGCGCGCTTCGCGCGCTCCTACAACGGAATCGTATTTCCCTCGTAGCGCGACCGCAGATCGCGATGGCGTCCCC
>CALDVP010000109.1 GCA_937924195.1 uncultured Lysobacterales bacterium | reverse complement strand
GATCGTAAACGAGGCCGGCTCGACGAGCACTCGCGACTGCGGCGGAAGCCGTTCGTCCACCAGTGCGGTACGAAGCCCTTCGCCGACATCCGCGCGAACCTCACCCTTGATCTCGCGCACCAGGGCGTCCCTGGGTTCCTCATCGGCCTGCACCACGTGCGAAAGAAGCATCAGGCCGACCACCAACAAGCTTCTCTTCACGAAGATCCCCCCGCTAGATAGACGCGATGCCGTCGGCCAAGATGGTACCCATGTCACATTGCACCCGCAACCACCTGAATCCTCAACGGCCGCCCTGGAAATCGATGGCATTCAAGTCCGGACTGCCTGCGGGCGACCCTTCGCCAAGCCGCTCGATCAGGAGTCCATCGAAGGCCGCCGAACCGCCGACGAGCTGCTCCGAGGGGCCGACGGCCTCGAGGCGGAGCGTGAGCCACTGAGTCGGACAGCCATGCGGCACCTCGAACTCGAACTGCCAGGGTTGCCAGGGAACGGTACCCGTCAGCAGCGGACCGCCTCCAAGCACTTCCGTTCGACCTTCGCAGCGCACGTCCCAGCGCAATCCCCGCCTGGCGCGCAGGCCATCCGCTCTGGCTTCGCCGGACAAGCGGAACCTGCCCTCGGGCATCATGAGGCGCTGCTGGACATGCTGAAAGGCCACGCGCTGGTCCAGGAAACGCACAGTCAGCGCCCGCCCTCCGCCCCTGCTTCCGCGCGCGGGTGAAAAACCGACGACCGCGCCCGGGATCCGTGACACGCGCCAGCCAAGGCCGAATCCGTGCGGCTCGCGCTCGAAGCCGCCATCGACCAGAAAACCATCGCCTGGGGCGGAATCGTCGACGAATCGATGCCATGCGGCAGCGAGGTCTTCCCAACGGCCTTCGCGCTCGAGGTGCGACACGACGAGGCGAACCTCGCGATCCGTCAGTCCGGCGCTGCTGGCGATGCCCTCGACGAGCGGCAACACGGTCTGGATCGTCCCTGTCTCGCGCACTGCCGCTTCGAGGAAGGCCAGTCGCCATGGCGGTGCTGCCTCCAGCTTCGCCACGAGGGCCCCCACGAAGTCGGGGTTCCCAAGTCCTCCGGCGAGCACCGGAAAGACCTTCGACGCCAGATCCGGGCGCGCGCGCAGCCCCCGGTCGACATGTCCGAGCGCCTCGTCGAATCGCCCTTCGGCCAGCAGTCGCGATGCAAGCCAAAGCCGCGCGACCGCATCGCTTGGCGCAACGGCAATCGCGGCGGCATGAGCCGCACGGGCTTCCGCCAAGCGACCGCGTTCCTCGTAGATCGCGGCAAGAATTCGATAGGGCCGGGCCTCGAGAGGCCGCCCGGCGATGGCCGCCCGCGCAAGTGACTCGGCCGCCTCGGTGTCCTGCCGCGTAAAGGCCCTTGCCGCCGCCGACTCCAACGCGCGCGGATGGTGTGGCACCCGAGCCAAGGCCTTCTCGGGCGCGTCGGCGACCAACGCATCGGCGGTCAGCCAGCGCCAGGCCGGCAGGAGCAGCGACAAGACGGCTAGCGCGCAAACGCTCGCAGCCACCCGTCTCGGAAGCGAAGCCTCAGCCCACATCCCGTTGATCTAGGAGCACGATCAGCGGGCGACCATCGACGAACTCGATGACCACACGCATGCGCCCTGATGTCGCCTGGGTCCTTGCGATGCCATGCGGACGCATGGCCCATTCGTAGCGACCGACGGCCTCGAGTCCGTTCGGCAGTTGGCGCCATTCGAGATCGACGAACTCGAGGGAGCGACGACTGGAAGCTGCGAACAACGACCGGTAGCGCTGATGCAGATCGACCAGATTGCCCTCGGGCGTTCTCGCGTTCGGCGCAAACAGCACGACGACCTGCTGCACCTGTCCATCGCGATACGCGGATGAGAACTGGTTCAGCACCCGGCGGCCGACGGAGGGGTCGAATACCGATGCTGGCTCCCTCCCGCCGAACATCGATGCGGAACGATCTGTTTCGGCGACCAGCGCGGGGTGCGTGCCCGGGGGGCTCGGTACCACGCTCGGTCGATCAAGCCCGGCAGGGGCCGCCTGCGACCTCGCGACTTCCTGGCTCGCCGCAGCGATCTGGAGCCGATCGGACACCAAGTTCGACGGGCTGGCAGTCGCCACCTCCGCCATCGATTCGCCGCTGCCTGCGGGCGCCCGATTGTCAGCCAGCCCGGCGGGTTCCACGGTCTTGGGCTGCAACGCGACCGCGATCCTCGGGCTGCTTCGATCGATCCCATCCATTCGAAGCGCCGCCGATGACCGCGATACATCGGGCAGGACCTCCTTCGCCGCCTGACCGACACCGACCGATGGCGCGGCCACACTGGGCGCCTGGCCTTGAGAGGCCATCGTGTCTGGCGCCTGACGACCCGACGATGCCAGGCTCACAGTTTGCGTCCCCGCCGCACCGGAAAGTGTCAAGGGCTCCAACTTCGATGTCGTTCGCAAGCCGGCGGCCACTGATTGCACTGAACCTGAAAGCGCGCCTGGTCCAGCGGACGCCCCCGCCTGCCTTTTTTCCGCCGTGTTCGCATTCGACGCGATTCCTGCTCCGGCCGCCCCTGCTCGTGCCCCGGTCTCTATGGGCCCTTCCGGCGCACTCACCCCATCGACCGGCAGAGCGGCAGTTCCGGTCCGGTCGCGCGTCCCCCGCTCCGCAGCCAGCAGGTTCTCTCCGACGCGATGCGCTGCAAACAGCGACACGGCAAAAACGAGCCCCCCGCCGATCACGAGGATCGGAAGGCGCCTCGCCCAGTGCGAGGAAATCAGGGCCGGAGCAGCCAGTCCTGTCGCAGAGGCCGGGTCCATGGCTCTCGTATCCAGGATGGCTGTAACCGAAGTGTCAGGGTCGATCTCGAGGCTCGTGACTCGCTGCCGATACTCGGCACGCCGATCGGCGCGCCGCAACTGCGCCCACGCGATATTGACTCGCTCGGCGTAGACGGATACCCACCCTTCCGGGTCGCGATCCGGATGGAGCCACTTTTGGAGCCAGCGAAAGTGGAGCTTGAGGGTTTCTTCGTCATCGTCCGGACGGACGCCCAGCACCCGGAAGTGGTCGCTATCCGGGTGAAACATCACCGAGTGCACGAAGTACAAGGCCGCATCTTCAATCTGGCGAATGCTGACGCCGAACCGATCCGCCAACGCCTCGG
>CALDVP010000108.1 GCA_937924195.1 uncultured Lysobacterales bacterium | reverse complement strand
AACAGCAGACCGAGGAAAGCCTCGCGCGCGTCGAGGTCGAGCGCCGAGGTCGGTTCGTCGGCGATCACGAGGGCGGGCTCGCCGATCAGCGCACGCGCTGCCGCGACCCGCTGCTGCTGACCGACCGACAGCATCGTTGCCGGCCGATCGGCGATGCCCGATGCGCCGAGCCCGAGCGCGGCGAGCAGGTGCTCGGCCGCGCGCGCAAGGCTGCCGTGGCGCGCCAGCGCCCGCGCGCGCCGCCGCTCCGAGAAGCGGCAGGGCAGCAGCACGTTGTCACGCACCGAGAGGTACGGCAGCAGGTTGAACATCTGGAACAGGACGCCGAGCCGATCGGCGCGGATGCGGTCGCGCACACGTTCGGGCTGGCCGGTGATCGCCGCGCCGGCGATCCGGATCGTTCCGGTTCGAGGGGCCAGCGTCCCGGCGACGAGGTTCAGCAGGGTCGACTTGCCGCTGCCGCTAGGCCCGAACAGGAACACGCGCTCGGCCGGTGCGATCGTGAAACGATCGATTGCAAGGAAGTCAGGGCCGGCCGGCCAGGCGAAGCTCAAGCCCTCGATCTCGAGGATCGGAGCGTTCATCGCGCGGCGTCCGTCAGCGCGTTCCGACCGGGATGCGGCGATTCGATGGGGTGAGCTCGTACCCCGCCTGCCCGGCCGGGCCGATCCATTGCACCAAGATGCGCTCGGTGCCCGCGAAGGCGTCGAACCAGTCGATGCGGATCGCGCGCAACGCCGTCGGGTCAGCACAGGTGAAGGCCCAGGAAGCCCGCCAGTCGCTCGGGTGACCGTCGGCGCGGTCATCTTCGTGGTGACTCTCGTGATCGTGATCGTGATCGTGATCGTGATCGTGATCGTGATCGTCCGCTGCCTCGGTCAGGGCCGCCGGCAGGGCTACGCGGCCCGATCCGTCGGGCTGGCAGGCCCCGGCCGGCTCGAACGCGAACAGCCGCTCACCGTCGGACAGCCGCTCTCTGGCCGCTTCGACCCTTGCCCGCTCCGCGTCGTCGCGCGGCGCGCGCTCGAAGCCGACGAGGTCCCAGCCCGGCGTGCGGATCTCGATCACGAGACCCGGACCGTCGAACGCCGCGTCAAGGTGAGCGAGGCCGTGGACGTGGGCGCCATGCGCGCCGCTGTCGTGGTCGTGGCCCGCGTGCTCGTGCGCCTCGTGTCCGTGCTCTTCGTGTTCGTGCTGGGCATGGGCCGAAAGGCTGGGGCTGGCCGACAGGGCGGTAAGGGCCAGGATCGGGCAGGCGAGGCGGGCAATGGTCGTGGGCATGGATGTCCTCGGGACCGAAGCAGAACCCGTGACGTTATACGATAACGGGCCTCTCCGTAGAAACCGGAGCGTTCGTGCCGCCGGTGGATCCATCCTCGCTGTCCGAAACCCGCGTCGTCGAGCGCTTCGCCGATCGACTCGGCATCGCGGCGACCTCGCTCTGCGCGGTGCACTGCATCGCGCTGACGGTCGTGCTGTGGCTGTCGCCGATGATCTGGCTGAAGCGCGAGGCCTTCGGGGTGCCGGTCGGCTGGCTGCTGGCGCTCGAGATCGGGCTGGCCGCCATTGGCATCGCCGCCGCGTTGCTGGCCTTCGGCAGCGGCTATCGCGTGCACCGGCGGCTCGCGCCGGGGGCGCTCTTCCTGGGCGGGGCGAGCCTGCTCGCGATCGGCGTGTTCGGGCCGCTGCACTACGTGCGCTTCTGGGGCACGGCCACGGTCCTGCTGGCTGGCGCGCTGCTCGTCGCGGGCCACCTCTGGAACCTCCGCCTGTCGCGAACCGCCTGCGCTTTTCGCTGAGCGCGGCGCCATGATGCGTGCGCCTGCGCCGCGGAGCCAATGTCCCGTGGCGCTCGCGCCTGGCCGGCTGTTGAAGGACAGCCTGCCAGGCGAGCCATGGATGGCTCGCGACGCCGATCGATCGCGATCAGCGCGGGATCGGGTGGGAGCGAGTCCGGACCGGCGCCGGATTTGTCACTTGAAGCATGCACCGGACCTGGGTGTTTCAAGGTACTGGTGGGCTCGTCGCCGGCGATGAGCGTGGCATTTTCCGAACGCGCGCTGACTGCGCGGGAAGTCCCCTGCGACCCATCGCGCGGTCCGCGCATCTGCGGCCGTGCGCCTGAACGAAGCCCGCGACCGACGCGGCCTCTTCACATTTGTCGAGAGTAAACTGCGGTGGCGATTTGCGCTGGATTCCGCCCATGACCGATGCCCTCGTCGCCAGCCGAACTCCGATTGCCGTTGAAGTGGAGGTGGGCAAAATCTACTGGTGGTGCAGCTGTGGCCGTTCGGCTTCGCAGCCGTTCTGTGACGGCAGCCACAAAGGCACTGTGTTCAACCCGCAGCGCTGGGAGTGCGGGCGCAGCGAGCGGAAGTGGTTTTGCGGGTGCAAGCGCACCGCGAAGGCGCCTTTCTGCGACGGCAGCCACAAGGGCCTGCCGGAATGAGTCTCGAGCCTTGGGCACGTACCGCCCGCGCGGCATTGCCGTGCCTGGTCGCGTTCGTGCTGGCGGCCTGCGGCGGCGAACCCGCCGGCGGTAGTCCCGGTGGACCAGGCGGGCGACCGGTACCGGTCGTCCTCGTGGCGGCCGAAAAGCAGCGGTGGTTCGATTCCATCCAGGCGCTCGGTACCGCACGGGCGAACGAGTCGGTGACGATCACGGCGAAGGTCACCGAGACGGTGGTGCGCGTGAACTTCGAAGATGGCCAGGAGGTGCCGGCCGGCGCGGTGCTCGTCGACCTCTCCGGTCGCGCCGAGGCGGCCGCGCTAGCCGAGGCGCAGGCCGCCTTCGACGAGGCCTCGCGGCTCTACGAGCGGCAACTCGAACTGTCGAAGCAGGGCACCGTTTCCGAGGCCGTCCTCGACCAGCAGCGCGCGGCGCGCGACACCGCGAAGGCGCGCGTCGACGCGATCCGCGCGCGCCTCGGAGATCGCGTGATCACCGCACCGTTCGCTGGGGTGCTCGGCTTTCGCGCGGTCAGCCCGGGCACTTTGGTGACGCCGGGCACCGTGATCACGACGCTCGACGACCTCGACCCGATCAAGGTCGATTTCACGCTGCCAGAGCGATTCCTGTCGGCCCTTGCGGTGAATCAGACGATCACCGCCCAGACCGTCGCCTGGCCGGGTGAAGATTTCGTCGGCCGCGTGACCTCGATCGACTCGCGCGTCGACCCGGTCACCCGCGCGATCACGGTGCGCGCGGAGGTTCCCAACCGGGACCGGCGACTCAAGCCGGGGATGCTGATGACGCTCACCGTCTCCGCCAACGAGCGCGAGGCACTGGTGATCCCGGAAATCGCAGTGCAGGCCATCCGCGATCGCAACTTCGTGTTTCGGGCCGGTGACGACGGCAAGGCGCAGCAGGTCTTCGTGACCTTGGGCGCCCGGCGCGCGGGGCAGGTCGAGGTGATTGACGGGCTGATGCCGGGTGATCGGATCGTGACCGAGGGCCTCGTCCGCGTCCGGCCGGGCGTGGCCCTGCGCGTCCGCGATCGAGAGCGGCAGCCCGAGCAGGCCGGCTGACACCGGCGCTCCCCGGAAAGCGGCAAGGTCGGCGCCGACCGAACCACGCGCCAACGCACCGACGAGGCACCGTTCGCCATGTTGATCTCGGATCTCTCCGTCAAGCGTCCCGTGTTTGCCAGCGTGATCAGTCTGCTGCTGCTCACGCTCGGTCTGATGAGCTTCTTCAAGCTGCCGTTGCGCGAACTGCCCGACATCGACCCGCCGATCGTCTCGGTCGAGACCGCCTACCGCGGCGCGACCGCGGCCGTCATCGAGTCGCGCATCACGCAGCTGGTCGAGGACGCGGTCAGCGGCATCGATGGAATCAAGACCATTTCGGCCAACAGCGAGAACGGGCGCTCGAACGTCACCATCGAGTTCTCGTTGGCGCGCGATATCGAGAGCGCGACCAACGACGTCCGCGACGCGGTCAATCGCATCAGCTCGCAGCTCCCGGTCGAGGCGGACCCGCCGCAGGTGGCCAAGCAGGACGCCGATGCCCAGCCGATCCTCTGGCTGAACCTCGCCAGCGACAGCCTCGGCCCGCTCGAGCTCACCGACTTCGCGCAGCGCCAGCTGGTCGACCGGCTGTCCGCCATAGATGGCGTGGCCCGCGTCATCGTCGGTGGTCAGCAGCGCTACTCGATGCGCATCTGGTTGGACCCGAACGCACTGGCCGCGCGCGGGCTCACGGTGGCGGACGTGACCGCCGCGTTGCGGCGCGAGAACGTCGAGTTGCCGGCGGGCCGCATCGAGTCGAGTACCCGCGACTTCACGGTACGGATCAGCCGCGCCTACTCGACCCCGGAGGATTTCGCCGCGTTGCCGGTCGCGCGCTCGGCGCAGGGCCACGTGGTCACGCTCGGCGAGGTCTCCCGCGTGTCGCTCGAAGCGGCCGAACGGCGCTCGATCATCCGCGGCAATGGTGTGCAGCAAGTGGGCCTCGGCATCGTCCGCCAGTCCCAGGCCAACACGCTCGAGGTCGCCGAGGCGGTCAAGGCCGAGGTCGAGCGGCTTGGTCGTTCGCTGCCAGACGACATGCGCCTCGTCGTTGCTTTCGACACCTCGGTGTTCATCAGCGAGTCGATCAAGGAGGTCTATTTCACCCTCGCGATCGCGATGGGCCTGGTGATCCTCGTGATCTACGGCTTTCTCGGCAGCTGGCGCGCCGCGCTGATCCCTGCGGTCACGGTCCCGATCTCGCTGATCGCGACCTTCATCGCGCTGTGGCTGTTCGGCTTCTCGATCAACCTGATTACGCTGCTGGCCCTGGTACTGTCGATCGGCCTCGTGGTCGACGACGCGATCGTCGTACTCGAAAACTGCCAACGCCGCGTCGACGAGGGCGAACCACGGCTGATCGCCGCGATGCGCGGTGCGCGTCAGGTCGGATTCGCGGTGATCGCGACCACCGCGGTGCTGGTCGCGGTGTTCCTGCCGATCGCATTCCTCGAGGGCAACCTCGGGCGCCTGTTCCGCGAACTCGGTCTTGCCATCTCCGCGGCCGTGATCGTGTCCTCGCTGGTTGCGCTCTCGCTGTCGCCCATGATGGCCTCGAAGCTACTCGGCCCGGGCAAGACTCATGCCGGATTCTCGGGCCGCGTCGACGCGCTCTTCAGACGCATCGCGCAGCGCTACCGCAGCAGCCTCCGGGACTGGCTTCACCGCGGTCCGGTACTCGGTATGTTGGTGGTGGCGACGATCGCCGGCGGCGGGTTGCTCTATCAGGCGTTGCCAAAGGAACTCACCCCGCCCGAGGACCAGGGTACCTTCTTCGTCGTCATCAACGCCCCCGAGGGCGCCGGCTTCGATTACACGCTCGAGCAGGGCCTCGCGGTCGAGCGGCGGATCCTCGAGCTGGTCGAACGCGGCGATGCGAAGCGCGTCATCTTCCGCGTGCCGCGCGGATTCGGCGGCGCCTCGAGCGAGGACATGCACACCGCGCAGGCGCTGGTGTTCCTGTCGCCGTGGGGCGAGCGGCCGGCAGCCGCCCAGTTGCAGCGCGAGCTCCAGGCGCAGCTCGACGAGCTGACCGGGGTCCGCTCGATCGTCAACATGCGGACTGGCCTGACCCGCGGCGGTGGTCAGACCCCGGTGCAGTTCGTGATCGGCGGCCCCGACTACGAGACGCTCGCGCGCTGGCGCGACCGGATGCTCGAGCGCGCAGCCGAGAATCCCGGCCTCGTCGGCTTCGACGCCGACTTCAAGGAGACGCGGCCGCAGCTGCGAGTGGTCGTCGACCGCGAGCGCGCGGCGGATCTCGGCGTCTCGATCGACGAGATCGGGACGACCCTCGAGACCTTGCTCGGCTCGCGCCGGGTCACGACCTTCGAGCGCGACGGTGAGGAATACGACGTGCTGGTCCAGGCCGAGCGCGGGAATCGCCAGTCGCCGTCGGACCTCGACAACATGTTCGTGCGCTCGCGCGCCGGACAGCTGGTGCCGCTCGCGAATCTGGTGGCGCTCCGCGAGATCGCGGACGCCGGCCAGCTCAACCGATTCAATCGCGTCCGCGCGGTGACCTTCAGTGCGCGCCTCGCCCCGGGGTACTCGCTCGGCGAAGCGCTGGACTGGCTAGAGGCGGTGGCCGCCGAGGAACTGCCGCGGACCGCGACCATCGACTACCGCGGCGAGTCGCGCGAGTACCGCGAGCAGGGCACGACCTTCGCGATCGCCTTCGTGTTGGCATTGCTGGTGGTTTATCTCGTGCTTGCGGCGCAGTTCGAGAGCTTCATCCATCCGTTCGTGATCATCCTCACCGTGCCGTTGGCTGTCTTCGGCGCGCTGCTGGGACTCGCCGCGTTTGGGCTCGCGCCAACCTGGTTCGGCGTAAGCGGCGTGCCCGGCGCGACGATGAACCTCTACAGCTCGATCGGCCTCGTGATCCTGGTCGGCATCGCCACGAAGAACGGCATCCTGATCGTCGAGTTCGCGAACCAGCTGCGCGACGCGGGCCGCAGTGTCGAGGAGGCCGTGCTGGAGTCCGCCGCCTTGCGTCTGCGTCCGATCCTGATGACCAGCATCTCGACGGTCGCGGGTGCGATGCCGCTCGTGCTGGCGAGCGGCGCGGGTTCCGTCAGCCGCTTCTCGATCGGCCTCGTCATCGTCTCGGGCGTGCTGATCGCGACCGTGCTCACACTGTATGTCGTGCCGGCCTTCTACCGGGCGCTGGCACCATACACGCGCTCGCCCCGAGCACTGGAGCGCGAGATCGACGCCGAAGACCAGAAGCATCCGGATGCGATCGCGGCCGGCTGAGGGGCCCCGCCGGCCCGCCGAGCCGCGGCCGGCTGCCGCCAACGCGACCGAGCTACGGCTCTTCGGCGTCGCTGCGTGCCGCGCGGTCTTTGCGAGGCGTCCGCAGGCGATCCGCAAGGTGTATCTGTCGGAGGCGCGGATTCCTCGGTTTCGCGACGTGCTGGCGTGGTGCGCGCGCATGCGGATCGGCTACCGCGTGGTCGCCGAGGAGGACCTCGAGCGCTTGGCACGCTCGCAGCATCACGAGGGCGTGGTCTTCGACGTGATCCCGCCGGCCGAACATGCGATCCGACCGTGGCTGGGCCAGTTGCATGGTGGTCCCGCCCAGCTGGTTTGGCTGGTCGGGGTCGGCAACCCGCATAACTTCGGCGCGATGCTGCGCGCCGCCGCGAACTTCGGTGTCGACGGGGTGCTGCTCGCAGCCGATGCGCGCCTCGGACTGTCGGGAGCCGCCTGCCGGGTCGCCGAGGGGGGGGCCGAGTTCGTGCCGGTCGTGCGGCACGGCGAGGTCGAAGCGACGCTGCGGGAATTGAAGGCGGCCGGTTTCTCGGTGCTCGCGACCAGCAGCCACGGCGCCAGCTCGCTCCATGCGAGGCCGCTGCCGGCGCGAGTCGCGTGGCTGATGGGCGCCGAAGGCGATGGCTTGCCACCAAGCCTGCTCGAGTCGGCCGAGCGCGTCGTCTCGATCCCGGGGACCGGCGCGGTCGAGAGCCTCAACGTGGCCGCCGCGCTCGCCGTGCTTTTGGCCGAACACTGGCGACAGCACCGCGGATGAATCTGGGGATCCGTAGGCGTTGCGCGGTCGGACCGTGTCCTAATAGCGTCGCGTGCCTTCTTTCCGGGATGTCGGCGATGCGATCCTCTCTCGTGCCGTTGCTTCTCTGGCTGCTCTGCGCCGCTCCGACGGTGGCCGCAAGCCCGACCTATCGCGTCGACTACGAGATCGCGCTCGAGGCCGGCGAGCCTTGGGCGGCGGTCTCGATCCGCGTCGACTCGGGCGCTGCGCTGAAACGGCTCGACTTTCGCATCAAGCCCGAGCGTCACCGCGACTTCCGCGGCGACGGCGAGGTACAGACCGAGGGCAGCCGGGTCGTCTGGTCGATCCCGAGACGCGGCGGCACGCTGCGGTACCGGGCGAAGATCCCGAACTCGCGTCGGGGCGACGGGTACGACGCGATCATGACCGACCGTTTCGCGATCTTTCGCGGCGACAACCTGATTCCGCCAGCGACGGCGCATGCCGAACCGGGTGCCGAGAGCATTGCGTGGCTGCGCTTCCGCCTGCCGCCGACTTGGAGCGTGCAGACCGGATGGATCCGCGCAAAGGACGGCGTCAGCTTCCGGATCGACAACCCCGAGCGCCGGTTCGACCGGCCGATCGGGTGGATGATCGCCGGTCGGATCGGCGTGCGCGTCGATCGTCCCGGATCGACCGAGCTGATGGTCGCGGGACCCGAGGGCAGCGGTCTGCGCCGAATGGACCTGCTGACCTTCATGAACTTCGTATGGCCTGAATTCGACGCCGCGTTCGGGGTCGTGCCACCGAAGCTCCTGCTGGTGGGTGCCGGCGACCCGATGTGGCGCGGCGGTCTTTCTGCGCCCAACTCGATATTTCTGCATGCCGACCGGCCGATCGTCAGTGAGAACGGGACCAGCACGCTGGTGCACGAACTCTTCCACGTCGTCACGCGGATCCGCGGCGCCGACCGCGATGACTGGATCGCCGAAGGGCTCGCCGAGTATTACGCCGTCGAGCTGATGCACCGTGCCGGCGGCCTGTCGGACGCGCGCTACGGCCAGGTGCGTGACTGGCTCGAGAACTTCGGCGCGACGGTCCGGACGCTGAAAGGTGATCGCGCGAGCGGTCCAACGATGGCGCGCGCAGCGATCCTGTTCTGGGAGCTCGACCGCGAGATCCGGGCCACCACGGGCGGCCAGAAGACCCTGGATGACGTCGTGCGCGAGCTGATCCCGATCCGCGAGGTCTCCGAGGCGGACCTGCGTCGGATAACCACGCGAATCACCGGCCGATCGCCGAGGACGCTCGATACGCCGCTGCTGCGCTGAAGCGCCCAGCGCTCAGCGTGGCACCGACGGGGCGGTCGACAGTCCGCTGCCGCTGCCGAAGTCGCCCTCGGCCTGCGCGAACAGCCACACCGCGGCCACCCAGGCCGCGACGTTCTGGTTCAGGTCGGCCGGATCGACCTTGTCGAGGGTGTCGTTGTCGGTGTGGTGGTAGTCGAAATAGTTCGTGCCGTCCTGGGCCAGCGTGAACACGGCGGCGTCGAGCTCGCGCAGACGGCTGAAGTCGGGGCCACCAGAGGCGGTATTGAGGCCGCGCCGGATGCCGAGGGGTTCCAGCACCCGGTGGATCTGGCGCGCGGCCTCGAAGGCCTCGGGCTTGATCCGGGTGTCGAAGCGCCAGATGCGGCCGGCGCCGAAGTCCGATTCGCCGGCGGCCTGGTGCTGGCGGATGGCGTCGCGCCGGTTCTCGGCGTAGACGCGGCCGCCAAACAACCCCTGCTCCTCGTTCGCGAACAGGATCACGCGGATCGTGCGCTTCGGTCTCAGGCCTGCGCGGATGATCTGGTGCGCGGCCGCCATCGTGATCGCGCAGCCGGCGCCGTCGTCGAGCGCGCCGGTGCCCTTGTCCCACGAGTCGAGATGACCGCCGATCGCGACGACCTGCGCCGGGAACTCGCTGCCGATGATCTCGCCGATGATGTTGTTCGAGGTGTACTCGCCATCGAAGCCGACGTCGAGGTCCATCCGCACGACGACCTTCTGGCCGCGCTCGAACATCCGCCGCAGGTTGTCGGCGTCCGGATTGCTGATCGAGGCTGCCGGGATGCGCGGCTGCGCGGGGTCGTAACTGACCATGCCGGTGTGCGCGAAGCGGTCGTTGCTGGTGCCGATCGAGCGGATCAGCAGTGCACGTGCCCCGAGCCCGGCCGCGATCGAAGGGCCACGCGTGCGCGCGCGGACGGCAGGTCCATACCCGGCGCCGTCGATCGCGCGGGTCATGCGGTTGCCGATGAACACGATCTTGCCCTCGACCGCTTCGCGGCTGGCGCCCTCGAGCGCCTCGAGGGTCGCAAACTCGATGACCTCGGCTTCGAGCGGGCCGTCGGTGCCGACCGTGCCGCCGAGCGCGGTCGCGACGACGCGATGCGGCCACGGCGCGACGATCTCGACCGATTCGGAGTTCCGGTACCAGCGGGGGAAGGTGACCGGCTCGCGGTAGACCTTGTCGAAGCCGAGTCGCTCGAAGGCCGCCACGGCCCACTCCTGAGCGCGGGCGTCGTTCGACGAGCCCGGCAGGCGGTGGCCGATCTCGGTGGTCAGCGAGGACAGCAAGGGGTAGGCCAGGTTGTCGACCAGGGCCGCGTCGCGCAGTTGCTCGGCGATCGCGATGTCGGCTGGGTCGATGCGCGTGGTCGCGTCAACGGGCGCCTCGGCGGCATCGCCGTCGAAGCCCGGGGAAGCGATGACTTCCGCCAATGCGGTTTCAGCGGCCGCTCCCGCCCTGGCAGCGCCGGCCTCCGCGACGGGGTTCCGCGTCGTAGTCCCGGCGCAGGCCGCCAGCAGGGTCGCCACGAACAGGATCGGGATGCGGGGCAGGGCGACGGGCATCGGCTTGGCTCCTCGGGCGCGGGCGGAAAACCACCGACGATAGCGGCGCGTCGCCGCAGCTGGAACCCGATCGATCCGGAAAACGCAGCGGCGGGGACTCGATGTCCCCGCCGCCGGTGGTTCGCGGCTTCGATGCACGCTCAGTGGGCGACCGCGCCCTCGGCGTTGATGCCGGTGTGCTGGCGGACGTGGAGCTCCTCCCACATCTCGCGGGCGCGCGGGTCGCGGTACAGCAGCGAGCCCAGGAACACGCACAGGAAGCCGAGCGGGATCGAGATGATCCCCGGGTTCCGCAGCGTGGTCAGCGGTGACTCGAGGCCGACGAGGCTGGTGGTCTGGCCCGCGACCGAGGCGATCTTCGCCTCGGCGGTTGCGACCGCGGCCTTCGTGTTCGAGATGGCCTTGGCGGCTGCGATCCGCTCGGCCTCGGTGGTGGCATTGGCCAGCAGCGCCTCGGCGGCGGCGATCTTGGCCGGGCCAGCGTCGACGATGACCTGGTTGGTCGCGCGGACCTGGTTCGGGTAGGTCATGTTCGGGCTGACCAGCACGAGACCGATCGCCGAGAGCGCGCCCACCGTCATGCCAAGTACGATGCCGCCGGTGTTGCAGCGCTTCCAGTAGAGCGTCATCAGCACCGCCGGCAGATTGCTCGACGCTGCGACCGCGAAGGCCAGTGCGACCAGGTGGGCGACGTTCTGGCCCTTGGCCAGGATGCCGATCGTGATCGCGACCACGCCCACGATCAGCGAGCTGAAGCGCGCGGCGCGGACTTCCTGCTGCGGCGTCGCCTTCTGGCCCTTGATCACGCCGACCCAGAGGTCGTGGCTCATCGCCGAA
>CALDVP010000107.1 GCA_937924195.1 uncultured Lysobacterales bacterium | reverse complement strand
CGAATCCAGCGTGACCCTGCCGGCGGTGCGCGCCGTGGTCGATTCGGGGCTCGCGCGCGAGCCGCGCTTCGATCCGACCAGCGGCTTCTCGCGGCTCGAGACCGTGCGCGTCTCGCAGGCATCGGCAACGCAGCGCGCCGGTCGCGCCGGCCGTATCGCGCCCGGCATCGCGATCCGGTTGTGGCCCGAGAGCCACCGGCTGGACGCTGCGATCCGACCCGAGATCGCGCAGGTCGAGCTGGCACCGCTGGCGCTGGAACTGGCGCTGTGGGGACCGGCCGAGCTGCGTTGGCTCGATCCGCCGCCGTCGGGACCGCTGGCCGAAGCGCGCGACCGACTGCGAGCCCTGGGTGCGGTCGACGAGGCCGATCGCATCACGCCGCACGGCCGCGCGATCGCAGGCCTAGGGGTCCATCCGCGGATCGGCCACATGCTGCTCGCCGCGCCTGCGAGGCTGCGGGCCCTTGCTTGCGATCTCGCCGTGCTGCTCGAGACGCGCGACCCGCTGCGCGGCGAAGCCCGGCGCTCGGACGATCTCGGTGAGCGCGTGCGGGCGCTGGCGCGCTGGCGCCGCGAGCGCGTGCTGCCGCCGGACGCCGATCGCGGCGCACTGGCCCGGATCGTCGAGGACGCCGCCGCGCTCCGACGCCGGCTGGGTCTGCCGCGAGACGCCGAGGCTGCCGATGACGACTACGCCGCCGGCGAGCTCGTCGCGCTGGCCTTTCCAGAGCGCATCGCGCGTGCCGATCCCGCGAATCCTTATCGCTACCAACTCGCGAGTGGCCGCAGCGCCCGCCTGGACGACCGCAGTTCGAAGCTCGTGGGTCGGCCGTGGCTCGCGGTCAGCGAACTGCTGGCGACCGACGGCCAGGCGCGGATCCTGCGCGCCGCCCCGCTCGACGAGGCGCACCTGCGCGAGGCCATGCCCGAACGCTTTGCGCGCGAGACGGTCTGCCGGTTCGACGCCGACGCGCGTGCGGTCGTGGCCGAGGTGATCGAGCGCTTCGACCAGCTCATGCTCTCTCGCCGGTCGGCGCCGGTGCCCCGAGATGCCGCGGCCAGCGCAATGCTGCTGGAAGGCCTGTCCCGCCTCGGCATCGCCGCGCTGCCGTGGACCGAGCCGCAGCGCCAGTGGCAGGCACGGGTCCTGTGCCTCGCCGCCTGGATGCCGGAGGCTGGCTTGCCGGACGTGTCGGATGCCGGCCTCGCGGCGCGCCTTCCCGAGTGGCTCGGGCCCTGGCTCGAAGGCCGGACCCGCGTCGCCGACCTCGATGCCGCGGCACTCGGTGAAGCGCTGATGGCGCAGCTCGACCACCGCCAGCGGACGCTGCTCGAGCAGCAGGCGCCGGTCGCGCTGACCGTGCCGAGCGGAATGACGCGACGGCTCGTGTACATGCCCGGCCAGCCGCCAGTGCTCGCGGTCAAGCTCCAAGAGCTGTTCGGCCTTGCCGAAACGCCGCGCGTCGGTGGCGGGCGGGTGCCGGTATCGCTCCACCTGCTCTCACCGGCCGGCCGGCCGATCCAGGTCACGCAGGACTTGAAGGGCTTCTGGGAACGGACCTATGCCGAGGTCCGCAAGGAGCTCAAGGGCCGCTACCCGAAGCACCCGTGGCCCGACGACCCGTGGACCGCCCCGCCGACGGCGCGGGCCAAGCCTCGATCGCAATAGTCCCCTCTCGGCGCGAGCCGGCGGTCTCAGACGACCTTCGAGAACCTCGGAGCCGCCGCCACTGGGTCGTCGGCGCGCGCGGCGGCCGCACGTGCCGCCCGCAAGCGCGCGTCGAAGGCCATCGCGGGTACCCGCATCAGCAGGCGGCCGATGGGCGTGATCGATAGTCCGACCCCGTCGATCGCGACCAGACCATCGGCCACGAGCGGCGCCAGCGCCGCGAGCTCGGTCGCGAAGTCGCGCTGGAAGAAGGTTCCGAACTCGGCATCGAAGGCCCCGAAGTCGATGCTGCCCTGGCACAGCAGGCGCTCGATCAGCGCGCGCCGGCGGACGTCGTCGGCGTCGAGCGCGACGCCCCGCACGACCGCCAGTTGGCCGGCGTCGAGGGCCGCGTAGTAGTCGTGCAGGGTCTTCGCGTTCTGCGCGTAGGCGTCGCCGACCGCGCCGATCGCGGACAGGCCCATGCCGACGATGTCGACGTCGCCGTGCGCGGTGTAGCCCTGGAAGTTGCGCCGCAAGGTGCCGGCGGCGAGCGCCCGCGCGAGGCCGTCATCGGGCCGCGCGAAGTGGTCCATGCCGATGTAGACGTAGCCGGCGTCGACGAGGCGACGGACCGTGAGCTCGAGCAGGCCGAGCTTGGTCGCGGCGTCCGGCAGCTCGGCAGCAAGGATTCGACGCTGCGGCTTGAACAGGGCCGGCAGGTGCGCGTAGCTGTAAGCCGCGACGCGGTCCGGCGCCAGCTCGAGCACGCGGTCGAGCGTCGCGGCGAATCCGTCGAGCGATTGCCTCGGCAATCCGTAGATCAGGTCGACGTTGAGCGAGCCGAAGCCCGCGGCGCGGGCGGCGGCCATCACGTCGCGCGTCAGCTCGAAGGGCTGGATCCGGTTGACCGCGGCCTGTACCGCTGGATCGAAGTCCTGGATGCCGAAACTGGCCCGGTTGAAGCCGAGCTCGGCCAGCGCCGGCAGCGCCGCGGGATCGACCGTGCGCGGGTCGATCTCGATCGCGAACTCGCGCGCCTCGCTGCCGTCGAGCCGGAAGGCCTGGCCAAGCCAGTCCATGACGCGGCCGATCTGGCCGACGTCGAGGAAGGTCGGGGTGCCGCCGCCGAAGTGCACCTGGCGCGCGAGCCGATCGCGCGCGAACAGCTGCCCCTGCAGTGCGATCTCGGTCTCCAGGCGCTGGAGGTAAGACTCGCCCTGCTCGCGCGAGCGGGTGATCAGTCGCGTGCAGCCGCAGTAGAAGCAAGGGCTCGCGCAGAACGGCACGTGCACGTAGAGCGACAACTCGCGCGGGATCGGCTCCGCGTTCGTCTGCGCGACCGCGCGCGCGTAGTCGGCCGAACCGAAGCCGGCGTCGAAGTGGTTCGCCGTTGGATACGAGGTGTAACGCGGCCCGGGGACGTCGTAGCGCTCGACGAGGCTGCGACGGAACTCGGGCGTGGCGATCGAGAGATCCACGGGTCGCGCTTCCCGGCGAGCGATCAGGCCTGCTTCACCCAGCCCGCGCACCAGCCGTTGGTGTTGACCATCTTGCCCGGGAACAGCTGGCAGCGGATCCAGTCGCCGCTGGCCTCGCCCTGCACCAGCTTGCAGTTGGCGCAGTTCTGCTCAGGCTTGTGGTTCGGGAACTTGGCCTGGTCGACCGTGGCCGTGTCGTGCTTATAGCCGAGCGCCTTGGCGGTCGGATCGTCCTCGGACAGATGCGGCAGGTCGGATGCCAGCGCGGCCTGGCCGGCGAGCGGCGCGGTCACGGCGAAGGCCACGCCGAGCTTGACGAAGCCGCGGCGGTTCAGGGTGTTCGGGTCACGCATGGGAAGGCTCCTCGCGCTGTGCTGGAACGGATGGGACGACGGCCGGGATTGTCCGGCCGCCGAAGGAGAGATTGCCTTGATCCACCTCAATTACCCGCGAAGGCCGGCCGGCCGTTCAGGCCGGAGCGGCCATTGGCGCGGCCGTGTCCGCTCCCTTCCGCGTCAGCCACGCGAAGTAGAGCTGCGGGATCACGACGAGGGTGAGGATCGTCGACACGAAGATGCCGAAGATCAGGCTGATAGCAAGGCCATTGAAGATCGGGTCGTCGAGGATGAAGAAGGCCCCGGCCATCGCCGCGATCGCGGTCAGCGCGATCGGCTGCGCACGCACCGCGCAGGCGTCGACCACCGCGTCGGCCAGCGGCCGGCCCTCATCGATCGCCTGGTTGATGAAGTCCACCAGCAGGATCGAATTGCGGACGATGATCCCGGCGAGCGCGATCATGCCGATCATGCTGGTCGCGGTGAACTGCGCGCCGAGCAGCGCATGGCCCGGCATTACGCCGATCACGGTCAGCGGGATCGGCGCCATGATGATCAGCGGCACCACGTAGCTGCGGAACTGGGCGACGATCAGCAGGTAGATCAGCACCAGGCCCCCGGCATAGGCGAGGCCCATGTCGCGGAAGGTCTCGAAGGTGATCTGCCACTCGCCGTCCCACTTGATGCTGAAGGCCTGCGGGTCGTCCGGCGCCGAGAAGAAGCGCTGGGCGACCGGGACCCCGAAGTCGGCGTCGTCGATCTGGCCGACCAGGTCGAACATGCCGTAGAGCGGCGAGTCGAGCGACCCGGCCTCGTCGGCCATCACGTAGACGACCGGTAGCAGGTCCTTCTGCATCAGCACCTGCTCCCACGGCGCCTCCTCGACCGTGACCAGCTCGACCAGCGGCACCAGCCGGCCGTCGGCCGCGCGGACGCGCAGGGCGAGCAGCTCGTCGATCCGCGCCTGGTCCCCCGCGGGCAAGCGCAGGCGGATCGGCACCGCGTACTTGGCCGCGCCGTCGCGGATGAAGGTCGCGTCCTGTCCCGACACCGCCATCGCCAACGTCGACGCGATCGCCTGCTGCGACACGCCGAGGCGCGCCGCGCGGACGCGGTCGACGGTCACGACCTCGCGCATCGCGCCATCCGCGACCAGCGAAGTGTCGATGTCGACGATGCCCTCGGTTTCGCGGGCCATCGCCTCGATCCTGCGTGCGAGGCCCCGGACCGTCTCGGGATCGGGCCCGTAGACCTCGGCGACCAGCGGCGCGAGCACCGGCGGACCCGGCGGGACCTCGACCACCTTGAGGCTGGCGCCGTAGCGCTCCGCGATCTCCGCCAGTCGCGGGCGGACCTCGGTCGCGATCACGTGGCTCTTGCGCGAGCGCTCGGCCTTGCCGACCAGGTTGACCTGGAGGTCGCCGACGTTGGCGCCCTCGCGCAGGTAGTACTGGCGCACGAGGCCGTTGAAGTTGACCGGCGCCGAGGTGCCGGCGTAGCCCTGCAGGCTCGCGACCTCGGGCTCCCGCGAGAGCTCGGACGACAGCTCGATCAGCAGCGCGTTGGTGCGTTCGAGCGGGGTACCCTCGGGCAGGTCGACGACGACCTGGAACTCCGACTTGTTGTCGAAGGGCAGCATCTTCAGCACCACGAGCTGGACCACGGCGAGGCCGGCCGACAGCGCGACGAGGACCAGCATCCCGCCGAACAGCGCCAGTCGCCGCCGGCCGCCGCGCTCGGGATCGAGGAAGGGTCGCATCACGCGGTCGAACACCCCGTGCAGCTTTGCGGCGATGCCGTGGTGGCCGTCGCCGCCTGCGTGCGAGCGGCGCTCGTAGTGGCGCGCCAGCAGGCGGAACGCGAGCCACGGCGTGACCGTCAGCGCGATGATCAGCGACAGCAGCATGCCGGCCGAGGCGTTGATCGGGATCGGCCGCATGTACGGCCCCATCAGGCCCGAGACGAAGGCCATCGGCAGCAGCGCGGCGATCACGGTGAAGGTCGCGAGGATCGTCGGTCCGCCGATCTCGTCGACCGCGTGCGGCAGCGCCTCGCGGATCGAGCGGCCGCCGTGGGTCAGGTGGCGATGGATGTTCTCGACCACCACGATCGCGTCGTCGACGAGGATGCCGATCGAGAAGATCAGTGCGAACAGCGAGACGCGGTTGATCGTGAAGCCCATCGCCCAGCTCGCGAACAGGGTCACGGCCAGGGTCAGGATCACCGCGGTGCCGACCACGACCGCCTCGCGCCAGCCGAGGGCGGCGAGCACCAGCAGCACCACGGCCATGGTCGCGAACAGCAGCTTGCCGATCAGCTGGCGCGCCTTCTCGGTCGCGGTCGCGCCGTAGTCGCGGGTGACCTCGACCGCGACCGCATCCGGGATCAGCGTGCCCTTGAGGGCCTCGAGCCGCTCGACGATCGCGTCGGTGATGTCCGAGGCGTTGGCGCCGGGCTTCTTCGCGATCGCGATCGTGACCGCCGGCGTGAGGTCGGCTGGCCCGTCACGGCCGGCCGGGACGCGGTGCCAGACGTAGCTCGTCGGAAGGTCCGCGCCGTGGTGGATCGTCGCGACGTCGTCGAGCAGCACCGGGCGCCCGGCCGAGAGCCCGATCACGAGCTCGCGCACGGTGTCCGCGTCGGCGAGGAAGGTGCCGGCGGTGACCGGGATCTGGCGGCCGTCCTCACCGACGCGCTCGCCGGCCTGGAAGACCACGTTCGCAGTCGCAAGCGCACCCGAGAGATCCTCGATCGTCATGCCGTAGGCGGCGAGCCGGGTCGCGTCGAGTTCGACGATGACGGCCTGCTTCGGGGCCCCGATCGTGTAGACGTCGCGCGTGCCCGGCACGCGCTTCAGTTCGGTCTCGAGGGTGTGGGCGATCCGCGCGAGCTCGGTCGCACCCATTGCGTGGTCGCGGCTCCATAGGGTCAGGCTCATCACCGGCACGTCGTCGATGCCCATCGGGCGGACCAGTGGCGGTCCGGCGCCGAGGCCCGGCGGCAGGAAGTTGCCGCGCGAGAACACCTGGTTGTAGAGGCGCACCAGCGCCTCCTTGCGCGGCACGCCGACCTCGAACTCGACCGTGACCATCGCGAGGCCCGGGCGGCTCACCGCATAGACGTGCTTGACGCCCTCGGTCTCCGAGAGCACCTGCTGCATCGGCACTGCGAGCAGGTTCTCGACGTCGATCGCCGACGTGCCCGGGAAGGGCACGATCACGTTGGCCATCGTCACGTCGATCTGCGGCTCCTCCTCGCGCGGCGTGATCGCGACCGCGACCAGGCCCAGCAGCAGGCCCGCGATCGCCAGCACCGGCGTCAGCGGGTTGTCCTGGAAGGCGCGCGCGAGGCGCCCGGCGATGCCCATGCGTGCCTCAGCCACGCGCCGCTTCCCGCGTCGCCCGCAGGTGGTTCAGCGCCGCGACCGGATCGGCGGCGATGCGCTCGCCGTCGGCCAGCCCGGCCAGCACCTCGACCCGGTCGCCGAAGCGTCGGCCGGGGCGGATCTGGCGCAGCTCGACGCCGCCCGCGCGATCGACCACGTAGACGGCCTGCACCTCACCGCGCTGGACCAGCGCCGACACCGGCACCTGCAGGCGCGGCGTCTCGCCGAGCTTGAAGCTGGCCTTGACCGTCGTCCCGGGCTTCAAGCCCGTCTCGACGTCCGGCAGCTCGAGCCGCACCGTGAAGGTGTGTGTCGCCGGATCCGCGTACGGGAACACCACCACCTCTGCCGCGTCGATCCGCAGCCCGTCCGGCAGCAGCACCGCGGCCGCCTTGTGCTGGCGGATCGCCTCGACGTCGCTCTGCGGCACGGTGACGGTCACGCGCAGGCGGTTCAGCGAGAGTCCGGAGACCAGCGGCTGACCTGGCCGCACCGTCTCGCCGACCTCGACGTGACGCTCGGTCAGGATGCCCGAGTAGGGCGCACGCACGACGGTGAAGTCGACCTGCTCGGTGGCGCCGCGCAGCGCGGCCTGGGCCGCGGCCAGCTGCGCCTGCGCGCCGTTGCGCCGCGCCGTGACCTGGTCGAGCTGGGCGCGCGAGACGAGCTGGCGACGGACCAGCTCGCTGACGCGCTTGAAGTCGGCCTCGGCCTCTGCGGCGTTGGCCTGCGCGGCGCGCAGCGCCGCCTCGGCCTGCTCGCGGCCGCTGCGCTGCTCGACGTCGGTGAAGCGGACCACGATCTGCCCGGCTTCGACGTAGTCGTTGACGTCGAAGGGCAGCTCGAGCACGCGGCCCGAGGTCTGGGCCGCGAGCGTCGCCCGGTTGATTGCCTCGACGACGCCATCCCAGGTGCGCTCACGCACCGCCGGTTCGCTGGCGATGGCGATCGTTTCGAAGGGCGGCGCGCGCATCGGGCCGGGAGCGGGTGGCGCGCTGCCGCCACAGCCGGCGAGCAGCAGCGCCGCGAGCACGGCTGCGAGCGCCACACGCCTCGGCATCCGGTGCCTCATCGGAACGCGCATCCCGAGGGCAGTCCCAGCTTGGCGAAGATGATCGCCGCCGGGCAGAAGCCGGTGAAAGACGCCTGGAGCATGTTGAGGCCGACGAAGGCCGTCAGCAGCAGCCACCACGGCGAGACGAAGTGGGCGAGCGCAAGGCTGAGCAGGATCATGGTGCCCGCCATCGCGAGCACGGCGCGGTCGATGTTCATCAGGGTTCTCGTTGGCTTTACGATGTTGGAATCGCAGGGTGCCCAGTTGCGGCGGATCTTCAGTTCGTGCCGGGCTTCAGGCGCTCGATGCCGATCAGCTTCAGCACGTATTTCTCGTAGATCGGCTCGGAGTTGCCCGAGCGCATCTTGGCGAGGAAGTACTTCTCGAACGCGACCTTGGCGAGATGCACCCACTTGCCGACCTTGGCCCAGGTGACGTTGCGCGGCGGGATCTGCGGCAGCGCGACGAAGGCGGCGCCGGTGTCGCCCATGTCGGCGAGGCAGATCGCGTTCCAGGTTGCCTGCGCGTGCGGCGGCTTGCCGTCGACCGCAGCGCGGATGTTCTCGGTGATCGCGGTCACCATCGACTCGATCATGAAGCCGGTCTTCGGCGCGCCGGTCGGCACTGGCGTCTGCTCGACCGGTGGAATCGCGACGCAGACCCCGGCCGAGTAAACGTTCGGGTACTTCGGGTTGCGCTGGTACTGGTCGATCAGCACGAAGCCGCGCGGGTTCACCATGCCCTCGACGTGGCGCACCGCGTCGACGCCGGTGAACGGGGGCATGATCATCGCGAAGCGCTGCGGCAGCTCGTGCTCGCGGACGACGTTACCGCGGTCGTCGAGTTCGGTCGCGCGCACGATTCCAGGCTCGACCGCGGTGATCTTCGCGTTCGTGATCCACTTGATGTGGCGCTGGCGCAGCTCGGACTCGAGCAGGCCCTTCGAATCGCCGACGCCGCCGAGCCCCATGTGGCCGATGTACGGCTCGGAGGTGACATAGGTCATCGGTACGCGGTCGCGCAGCTTGCGCTTGCGCAGGTCGGCGTCGAGGATGAAGGCGAACTCGTAGGCGGGCCCGAAGCACGATACGCCGGGCGCGGCGCCGACCACGATCGGGCCCGGGTTCTTCAAGAACTCCTGGTAAGCCGCCCAGGCGCGCTCGGCGTGGGGCGTGGTGCAGATCGAATGGCTGTGGCCATCGGGCCCGAGCCCCGGCACCTCGTCGAAGGCCAGACGCGGTCCGGTGCAGATCACGAGCTGGTCGTACTCGAGGGTCCGGCCGTCGCCGAGCGTGATGCGGTTCGCGGCTGGATCCATCGCGCGCATGCCCGAGGACTCGAAGGCGATGTCTTTCTTAGCCAAGCGCGCGCGGACCTCGATCTGAATCTCGTCGGGCCGGCGCCAGCCGACCGCGACCCACGGGTTCGACGGGGTGAAGCTGAAGCGCTCGCTGTCGCCGACCACGGTGATCCGGTGGTCGCGTCCCAGTGCCGCGCGAAGTTCATACGCCTGGCTCATGCCGCCGAGGCCCGCTCCGATGACGATGACGTGTGCCATATGCCCTCCCAAGCATGTTAGCGATTGCTAATGTAGTGATCTCTAAATTAGAATGCAACGGCCACGGCCCGCATCGAGGCATCGACGAGCGCGATCAGGGCCGGGGTCTGCGGACCGAAGTCGAGTGGAGTGACGATTGCGATGAGGCCGGACGAACAGCGCGGACTTGCCGTCGAGATGGATGCGCAGGCTCAGGCGGCAGCCGATCTGCTGAAAGCCATGGCCAATCCGCAGCGCTTGCGGGTGCTGTGCCTGCTGGCCGAGGGCGAGCGCTCGGTCGGCGAGATCAATGCTGCCGTGGATCTCAGCCAGTCGGCCTTGTCACAGCACCTCGCGGTGCTGCGCGAGCAGGGCCTGGTGCAGACCCGACGGGAGGCGCAGTCGATCCGTTATTCCCTGGTTGCAGGCCCGGTCACTCGTCTGATCCATGCCCTGCACGAAATCTATTGTCGCGCGACGTAAGCACGGCGCGCTGCGCCGAAAGGGAGGCCGTCTCGCATGCGGGGCGTCTGGCCGGCGGGACTCCGCGGCGCCGGCGGTCTGGACTGGCACCGGTCACGGAATCGGCGTCCAACATCTGCGATCGATCGCGCATGCCATGAGTCTCTGATCCGGTTCGGGCCTCGATCGTCGTCGCGAGAGGTAGAGGAAAGACTTACTGAACCCCGGATCCCGCCACCGAGCGATCGCGAGTCGCGTCGCGAGTGGCGGGTTGCCGTTCGAGTCTCCTACGAGTTCGAGGTGGATCACGCGCGCCCGGAGCCACGCTGCCCCTGAGTGCCAGCCGGCGCACGTGAGCGGCAACGACAGCGTGACAAGGCAGATTCAATGCGATAACGGCGGCGCCTCAGGAAGGCGCCGCAGCCGATTCCAGAGGCCCAAGTCCATGGGGGACCTTACATTTGCCCCTTCAGCCACTCGAGGATTTCCGACTGGACGTTCTGTCGGTTCAATTCGACGTCATAACGGAGACGTCCGTCCTTGAGCTCGAGATGGAAGCCCCGGTCGATGCCGCCAAATCCACATTCGACGCGCTTGACGTTGGCCGTGACAACCTCAGCTGCCGAGGAGCCGCCGCGGCAGATGTCGATCAGCGCGTTCACGATGTCCTCGCAGCGCCCATTCGGGGAAGCCGACCTTGCGGCAATGTCGTCCCGCACTGCCCACCAACCGGGGCGATCGTATGCGAACTCCAGCGTTCCCCCACAGTTTTCGGCGTAGCTTTCCAGGGCCCGTTGGGTGTAGATCATCTGGTTCTCCCAGTATTCTTTCTGGGCCAAGGTTTCCCCTGTCGCCGTGGCCGAGACCGCGCTGACTGGCGTCAGGAGGCCGAATGCAATAACGACAAGCCATGGTCTCATCGAATGCTCCTCGATTGTGAAAAGTAAAAAAAGCAGCCTTCTTTTTGGGAAAGACCGCGCCATCGAAGCTGGAGGACAGATCGGGCCTGACTCTCAGCGGACGAATTTCGCTCGGTAACTTGACGACTCTGAGCTGAATTCTTCGGGATGTGTTGACGGGTGCGCTCCTGCTTACGCGGAGTACCCGGATACGACCGCACGGGAGCACCGCATGCCCCCAGGGCATCGGGACGAGACTAAGACAGGGTGCGAGGCTACGCATCTGTCGCCCCTCCATGCCTAAGCCGCCGTATCGGTTCGGACGGTCGATGCGGGTGTATTGCATCGGAACGACTTGCCGAGTCGACTTCAGAGCACCTGCTTGAGTCGGGCGAGGACGGCTTCGCCGGCATCCGGCTTGTTCAGCTCGACGTCGTATCGCAATGTCCCGTCCTTGAGCTGCACGTCGAATCCGGAGTCGACGCCACCGAAACCGCACACGATCGTATGTACGCACTCCCTGATGCGGGGCAGCTCGGTAGGATGATCGCGACAGATCGAGACGAGCGCCCAAAGAATGTCATCGGCCCGACCATAGGGCGATGCATGGTGGGCCTCTACCAGGTCGCGATTGGGCCACCAGCTGCCCTTGTCGAACAAGAATGTCGGCGCTGAGCCCAGATACTCCCTGAGGGTGTCGAGTGTCCGCTGGATGTAATACATCTGGCGTGACCAGTACTCCTTCTGCTCGATGGTTTCGTGGATTGGGTCCAGATCTGCCGAGATCTCGCTCATGACTTCGGATCCTGCCGGTGTCACACAGGAGACAACGGGAAGAAGAGTTCGAGGCTGCCAACCGCGGCACTCTTCATTCAGCGATCATTCACGTTCAAGATCTGGGCTCGAGACGCGAACACGTTGCCTCGATCGCCAACGCCGCCTGCCGGAGCCGATGGGACGGGAGGGTTCTGGCCGCGATAAGCGTCCTGGCCTGGCGCAGCCAGTCGAGCGCCTCGACGCATCGACCCTGGGCAGCATAGGCACGCGCGAGCAGCAGGGGACGCTGGCCGAGATCGACTCGGCTCGCATGACGACCATCGCGGTTGCGCTCGATCATCCGCCGAAGTACCGGGATCGCGGCTTCGGGTTGATTTCGCCGCAAATGGATTTCGCCGACCGTCTCGAGGATGCCGACGCTGTTCAGATCGTCCGCATCTGGCAGCCGCTCGACGATCGCGAGCGCGGATTCCGCGTCATCCAGGGCTTCATCGAGGCGACCTTGCATCATCCTCAACCAGGCGCGATGACCGAGCTGCAGTGGATACCATGGTGATTGCTGCGGGATCGTGTCAAAGCCGGTCGCGATGCTTGCTTCGAGCAGCGCTTCGCCGCGCTCGAGATGGCCGCTTTCGATCAACATGCCGCCATAAGCACCCCCGATGGCGATGGTATCGGGATGGGTCTCGCCGAGCTGCGCGCGCAACTGCTGCAGCGCGTCATCCAGCAGGCGAAGGCCGGCCGATTCGTCGCCATGGTTGTGCAGGAACTGCCCGAGATTGGCCCGCCCGCGCGCGACCATCAGCGAAGTCTCACCGAAGCTTGCCAGCGCCCGGTCGACGGCCTGCCTCTGTAAATCGACCGCGCCCGCGAGGTCGCCCTGTTGGTAACGCAGCAATGCGAAATTGCGCATCAGCACATTGAGCTCTCGAGCCGCCGGTTCCCCGGTCTCCGACATCAACAGGTCGCGCGCTTCGGCAAAAGCCGATTCGGAATCTACGGGCCGGTGGCTCCACTGTCGAGCGACGCCGAGCAGTCTCAATCGCATGGCGAGTTGCAGTGGACTCAGCGTCGGGTCGGCCCGTCCGAGTACGACCGCTTGCTCGAGCAGCGGGCGTGCCTGCTCGTATTCGTTGAGCGTCAAGTAGACCCGTCCGATCACCATCGACAGCTCACCGCGAACCGCCGGCTGATCGGCCAGCTCGGTCTCGAGGCGTTGGACACCCGCTGCGAGCAGGTCCATGACGCTCGGCGTCTGCCCCCGCGACACGTTCGGACTCGCCGCATTGAACACACTGCCGAGGAAACGACTGATCTCGCGGGCGGTGGCGGCCTCTCGTTCGGCCTGATCCCGGGCCAGGAGGATTTCCCGGAGGGAAACGGTGCCGAGGACCAGGAAGGTCACGATTGCAGCCAGCGTAACGGCCGTAGCCAGACGATGGCGACGCCAAAACAAGTGCAGGCGATGAAGCAGCGCCGCCGGGCGAGCCTCGACCGGATAGCCTGAGGACCAGCGGTCGAGATCGTCGATCAAGGCGTCAACGGTGCGGTATCGATCGGTCGGTTTCGTGGCCGTGGCACGCGCCAGTATGGCCCTGAGGTCCGGGTCGGCGTCGATGCGCCGGTCCATGGTCTTCGTCTGGGTGGACTCGCCGCGAATGCGCAGCAGATCGGTCAGCAACAGTCCGAGCTGAAAAACATCGGTGGCGACGCCGGCGGCCTCGCCGTTGCGTTGCTCGGGACTGGCATAGCCCGGAGTGCAAGCGCCGATCGACGGATCGGCGCCCTGTTCTTCGTCGAGCAGGCCCGCGATGCCGAAGTCCAGCAAACGCGCCCGGCCTCGGGCGTCGACCATCACGTTCGACGGCTTGATGTCGCGATGCACGGCAAGAAGCGTGTGGGCATACGCGACCGCCTCTGCGACCTGACGAATCATCGCAACGATGACTCCCGGGCCGGGATGCGCACGTCGGACCCAGTCGTCGATGCGCTCGCCGTCGACCAGCTCCATCGCGAGCCATTGCCAGCCATCCTCGGTCAGGCCACCGTCGATCAGACGGACAATGCCAGGATGCTCAAGACCCGCAAGTATCGCCCGCTCGCGCGCGAACAGGGCCTGGGCAAGCTCATTGGGAGCCCGAACCGGCAAGACCTTGAGTGCGACCCGCTGGGCAAAGCCGCCCTCGACCCGCTCCGCGCGGAACACCGTGGCCATGCCGCCTTCGCCCAGGCGGTCGACGATGCGAAAGGGGCCGAGACGTTGGCCGGCTGCGATAGCCACGCTCCGCCGCTCGCCGCGCAGCAATCGTGAGACGAGTGGACTGCGCCATGCGCCGCCGGGAACCAGCCAGACGGCGATCCTCGACGCGGTCCGAGCCGGGTCAGTTTCCGATGGCGTCACGCGTCATGGTCCTTCGCAGCCATTCGCGCGCGTTCGCCCAGTCACGGCGCACCGTGCGCACCGAGCTGTGGAGGGCTTCCGCCGTCTCCTCGTCGCTCAGTCCGAGAAAAAAGCGACATTCGACGACCTGAACCTGCCGCGGCGCCGTCAGAGCCAGCGTCTTCAGCGCGGCATCGATATCGGCGAAACTGCGGGCGTCCTCGTGTTCGATCTGCTCGGCAGCCGACAGCGACACATGCGCTGCGCCCGCTCCGCGCTTCTCGGCCAGACGTTCGCGCGCATAATCGCAGACCACGTGACGCATGATGCGAGCCGCCAGTGCAAAGAAATGCGCGCGGTTGCGGATCGGGGTGTCGCCGCGCTCGGCCAGCCGGATCCACGCTTCATGGACGAGCCCGGTCGTGTCGAGCAGCGGGTCATCGACAGACCGCGTGCCGCGCGCGATCCGGCGGAGATCCTGATAGAGCCCGCGAAGGATCTCACCCCACGCGCCTGTGTCGCCCGAGCGCAGCTCATCGAGCAGCCGGGTGATGTCGACCGGATCGTCCATGGAGAGGTGGTTCAGCATGGGCCGCCCCAGCATAACGCGGCAGCACAGGTACACGGCGCGGTCGCGCGACCACGCACCGTGTGCGGCCAATGCTCGGCTCAGTCGGGTCGACACCGGCCCACGTCCGGTCTCCGGTCGGTCTATGTCCGGCCCATCCGACCACGCCGATCGCCCGCGCGCCAGGCGCGCAAGCGCTGGCCATGGCGCTGGCGTCATTAGGCCGTCACCAGGCGCCGATGCCGATCAGCGCAGAACCTGCTTTTGGACCTTGCCGGTCGGCGTCTTGGGCAGAGCGTTCGCGATCAGTACGTCGCGCGGTTGCGCAAAGCGCGGCAGATGCGCCGCCGCCCATGCTCGTACCCGAGGCTCGTCCGCGGGGTCAGCCGGATCCGGAACCATGACGAGGCGGATCTCGTCCTCGCCACCGGACAAGCCGCTCGGCACTGCGACCGCGGCGACCTCGGCGAAACCCGGGCAGCGACCGACGATCTCCTCGAGATGGAGCGAGGAGATGTTCTCGCCGCGGCGCCGGATGCAGTCCTTGATCCGATCGACGAAATACACGTGACCGTCGGCGTCCATTCGCGCGGCATCGCCGGTGTGGAACCAGAGGTTGTGCCACGCCGCGATGGTCGCCTCGGGCATGCCGTGGTAGCCGGCGATGAAGGCGAAGGGCACGCGTGGGCGCACCACAATCTCGCCGACCTCGTCGCGCGCGCGCTCGAGGTCGCTGTCGGGATCGACGATACGCACCTCGTACTCGGGGATCGGCTGTCCCGAACTGCCCGGACGATCGTCGCCCGGTCGCGTGTAGAGCGGGATGTTCACCTCGGTCATGTCGAACATGCCGACCACGCGTTCGACGCCGAAACGTCCGCGTAGCGCCGCCGACAGCTCGGAGGGGTTCGGCGCGACACCGACGACGTGCAAGCGATGCGCGCGGCCATCCGGGGAGGCCGGCTGGGCGAGCACGTAGTGGCTGGTCGCGCCGAGCAGGTTGGTGTGGGTTGCGCCGAAGTCGCGGATCTCGGGCAGCCAGGCGCTGGCAGAAAGCTTCGGTCGCACGAAGGCCACGCCGCCGGCGAGCCACGTGGCCAGCACCTGCATCAGCAGGCCGTTGGCGTGAAACAACGGCAGCGCGACGTAGAAGCGGGAGTTGGCATCTAGCCCGAGCGCCCGCGCGCTGCCGAGGCCGAACATTGCGCAGTGCGCGTGCGGCATCCGCACTGCCTTGGCAGGTCCGGTGGTGCCCGAGGTGTACATCAGCATCGCGATGTCGCCTGCCGAAACCTCCGCGGCGGGGGCAGGCTCGGCCGCGGCGCGGCCTGCAGAGTCGAGCATCGCGAGGTCGCTTCCGGATCGGCCCGGATCCGCATGGCATCCGCGGGTCTCCACGACCAGACGCTCGAGTGTCGGCACTTGGGCGGCCACCGCGAGGACGGCGGGAACGTGCCGGCGTGGACGATCAGGGTGCGCACGCCGGCGAGCGCCAGCGCGTGGGCGAGGAAATCGCCAGTCAGCTCGGGATTGAGCGCGGCGTGGCTGGCGCCGAGTCGGACCAGACCCAGCCACGCCTCGATGAGCGCCGGCGTGTTCCGCAGCAGCACGCCCACGGCCTCGTCACGCACGATTCCGAGCGCGCCGAGGAATCCCGCGGTCCGGGCGCCCCGCGCGTCGAGCGTGGCGTAGTCCCAGGCCGCCCCGTCCGGGGTCGTCAGCGCAAGCGCCGCGGGAGTCGCGGCCGTGCGCGCCGCCAGCAGCGCCGGCAGTGTCCAGCAGGCCGGGTCCGCGATCGGTGGCAGGTTCGGGCGGCCGTCCATGACCGCCAGTGTGCGGTCGCCGCGCGACCGCCGCCATCGTCCGATGGGACAGGGCGGATCGCGGAATCCGATGGCCGTAGACTTCGGCAGACCATCCCGCGCCGCGCGCCGGGATCCCGCGCCCCCTCCGAGGACCCGACCCCGATGGACCCGAACCGTCGCAAGCTGCTCATGAACCTCGGCGTCGCCGCCGGCGCCGCTGCCGCGCTCGGTGCCTGCGTGCCGGATGCCGAAAAGGGCCCCGCCGGCAGCGCCGATGAGCGGCGCTTCAATTGGAAGATGGTCACCTCGTGGCCGCAGAATTTCCCAGGTCTCGGCGCTGCCGCAGCGCGGCTGGCCGAGCGCATCACGAAGGCCTCCGGCGGCCGGCTGACGGTCCGCGTCTTCGGCGGCGGTGAGCTGGTGCCACCCTTCGAGGTCTTCGATGCAGTGAGCCGGGGCACCGCGGAGATGGGCCACACCGCGGCCTACTACTGGAAGGGCAAGAGCGAGGCCGCACCGTTCTTCTGCTCGGTGCCCTTCGGGCTCAACGCGCAGGAGATGAACGGCTGGCTGTGGCACGGCGGCGGGCTCGATCTGTGGCGCGAGCTTTACGCGCGCTTCGACCTCGTGCCGTTCCCGGCCGGCAACACCGGCGTGCAGATGGCCGGCTGGTTCAATCG
>CALDVP010000106.1 GCA_937924195.1 uncultured Lysobacterales bacterium | reverse complement strand
CGAGAACATCATGATGGCCGCGACCCTTGCCGAGGGCACGACGATCATCGAGAACGCGGCCCAGGAGCCCGAGGTCGTCGACCTCGCGAACTGCCTGATCCGGATGGGCGCCGACATCGAGGGTGCGGGAACCAACACGATCGTCGTGCGCGGCGTCGAACGCCTGCACGGCACCGACTACGAGGTACTGCCTGACCGCATCGAGGCCGGCACTTTCCTCGTCGCCGGCGCGATCTCGGGGGGGCGCATCACCGCCAAGCGCGTGCGCTCCGACACGATGGACGCGGTGCTGGCGAAGCTCGAGGAAGCGGGCGCGCACATCAACGTCGGTCGGGACACGATCGAACTGGACATGCGGGGCCGGCGTCCCCGCGCAGTGGATCTCACGACCGCGCCGTACCCGGCTTTCCCGACCGACATGCAGGCGCAGTTCACCGCGCTCAACACGGTCGCCGAGGGTGTCGGTGTGATCACCGAGACCGTGTTCGAGAACCGATTCATGCACGTGCAGGAGCTAAAGCGCCTCGGCGCCGACATTCGCATCGAGGGCAACACCGTGATCGTCAAAGGCGTCCCGCGGATGACCGGCGCGCCGGTGATGGCGACCGACTTGCGCGCTTCGGCCAGCCTCGTGCTGGCCGGCCTCGTCGCCGAAGGTGACACCTCGGTCGACCGCGTCTACCACATCGACCGCGGCTACGAGTGCATCGAGGAGAAGCTGGTCGGCCTTGGGGCGAGGGTCCGGCGGCTACCGAGCTGACCCGCTGGCGACTGCAGGCCAGGCCGGCGAGAGACGGCCTCGCCGGACTGCTGCATGACCGCATGCGGGGCGAATCAGCACCGGCTCGCCACGCCGAGCGAGCGCGGCCAGCGAGCGCCCGGTCGGGAGCGAGTCCGGAGACGCGCCCGATCCGCCAACTGAAAGGCGCGCCGGACGAGCGTTTTTGGACGAGCGGCTACAGGCCCGGAATCTGGAACGGCGGCAGCTTCCTTCGCACTGAGCGGTTTTTCAGCGCGACGCAGTCCGGCAGGCCGTCGTCGCGGTAAGGCGGGTAGGCCTCGCCCTCGATCAGCGGCGCGAGGTAGCGCCGCGCCGCGGGCGTGATGCCGAAGCCGTCGGCGCGGATGAATTCCGGTGGCAAGGTCTTTTCGCGGTTCGCGATACGCTCCAGCGGGGCCGGCTCGATCGTCCAGCGATACGGACGCTGCGAGACGCGGCGGATCACCGGCATCACCGCGTTCATCCCGGCGAGTGCGTAGGCCACCGCTGCCTTGCCGACCGCGCGTGCGTGGGCGAGGTCGGTCTTCGAGGCGATGTGCCGGGCCGAGCGCTGCAGATAGTCGCTGACCGCCGCATGATGCTTGTAGCCGAGTTTCGCGCCGACGAGGTCGGCAATCAGCGGGCCGACGCCGCCCAGTTGTTTGTGCCCGAAGGCGTCGACGCTGCCGGCCTCGGCGAGGAAGCGCCCGGCGGCGTCGCGGACGCCCTCGGAAACGACCACGACGCAGAAGCCCAAGCGCTTCACGCACCGATCGACTGCCGCGAGGAACCTCGCTTCGTCGAAGGGGACCTCGGGGAGCAGGATCAGGTGCGGCGGATCGTCCTTGGCACGCGCTGCGAGCCCGGCCGAGGCGGCGATCCATCCGGCATGGCGGCCCATCGTCTCGAGCACGAACACGCGCGTCGAGGTCGAGCGCATCGCGCGCACGTCGAAGCCGGCTTCCAGGGTCGAGACCGCGGTGTATTTCGCGACCGAGCCAAAGCCCGGACAGCAGTCGGTCTCGGCGAGGTCGTTGTCGACCGTTTTGGGCACGCCGATGCACGCGATCGGGTAGCCGAGCGCTTCGCCGATCGAGGACAGCTTGAGCGCGGTGTCGGCGGAGTCGTTGCCGCCGTTGTACAGGAACCAGCGGATGTCGTGGGCGCGAAACACCTCGATCAGGCGCTCGTAGCTGGCCCGGTCGCGCTCGATGTCCTTGAGCTTATAGCGGCACGAGCCGAAGGCGCCGCCCGGCGTGTGGGCCAGGGCGCGAATGGCCTCGGTCGATTCGGCGCCGGTGTCGATCAGATCTTCGCGGAGCGCGCCGACGATGCCGTCGCGCGCCGCGTAGACCTTGCCAACCCGCGTTCCGCGGGCGCGGGCCGCCTCGATCACGGCGCCGGCGGTGGCGTTGATCACGGCGGTCACGCCACCGCTCTGCGCGTACAGGAGATTGCCCTTGGTCATCGACTTTCCTCGCATTGACTTGCCTTCGGACGGCCGATAGCGTGCCTGCTTTCCATGCCAGTTCAAGCGTCCGGGCTATCTAGGCCGGCCGCCCCGACCAGGATCGTCTGAAATGCGTATCGTTCTTCTCGGCGCGCCCGGCTCCGGCAAGGGGACCCAGGCGGCCAGGCTCAAGGAAGCGCTCGGCGTGATTCATGTCTCGACCGGGGATTTGCTGCGGGCCCAGGTCGCGGCCGGTACCGAACTCGGACGCGCGGCGAAGGCCGTGATGGAAGCGGGTCAGCTGGTCTCCGACGAGATCGTGCTCGGCATGCTCGAGGCGCGGCTGCGCGAAGCGGATGCGGCCGGCGGCTTCATCCTCGACGGCTATCCGCGCAATGTGGCGCAGGCCGGGGCGCTCGACGCACTGCTCGCGCGCATCGGCCAGCCGCTCGATCAGGCGGTCCAGCTCGACGTCGACGAGAGCCTGCTGTTCGATCGGCTGGCGGGCCGCGCCGCCGCGGAAGGCCGCAAGGACGACAACCCGGAGACCGTGCGCCAGCGGCTCTCGGTCTACGCCGCGCAGACCGCACCGGTAATCGACTTCTACGCCGCGCGCGGCGCGCTGAAGCGCGTCGATGGGGTCGGCACGGTCGATGAAGTCCTCGCCCGGATCCTGGCCGCCCTCGGGGTCGCGGTCGCCTGACCGCCGGCATGCGGCACGGCGGGTACTTGCCGACCGCAGCGCGCAAGCGCAGGCGGTCGGCATGAGCGCGAACCTCCTTGGTACGCTGTTCGGGCTGATGCGGCTGCGCGCGGGTCCGCAGGACCTCCCGCACTCGCCGACGCTTCTCGCAGCGGCCGTCGTCGCCTCGGTCGCGCTCGACCACTACGCGGCGCGCACGCTGGGCGGCGCCACGGACGGTCTGGTGACCCGGGCCGCGCTGGCCCTTGCGGTGGGCCTGGGTCTGCCGTACCTGATTCTCGAGGTCGCCGGACGAAGGGCTCGGTTCGTGCAGACGGCCACCGCGATCACCGCGACCAGCCTCCTGTTCGCGCTGCTGGTGCTGCCAGTCATCGCCGTCGTCGGCAAGCTGCCGGAGGACCCGTCCGAGATCACCGCCGGGCAGATGCTCTTCGGCTGGCTCTCGCTGGCGCTGCTGGTGTGGAAGCTCGTGGTCCAGGGCAGCATCTTCCGCCACGCGCTCGAGGTGCCGCTGCGCCAGGGCGTGATGCTCGCGGTCGCGCTGATGCTGGTCGAACTCGCGGCCGGCGTCGTGCTGGTCGCCGCCAGCGCAGCCTGAGGCGGCCGCATGCACGTCCACGTCCTCGGTATCTGCGGCACCTTCATGGGCGGCATCGCCGTGCTCGCGCGCGAGCTGGGCCATCGGGTCTCGGGCTCGGACCAGGACGTCTATCCGCCGATGTCGACCCAGCTCGAGGCGATCGGGATCCCGCTGACCCGCGGCTATGCCGCGGCAGCGCTGGTGCCGCCGCCCGACCTCGTCGTGGTCGGCAACGCGCTGTCACGCGGCAATCCCGCCATCGAGCACCTGCTCGACAGCGGGCTGCGCTACGTCTCGGGCCCGGAATGGCTCGGACCGGAGGTGCTTGCTTCGCGGCGCGTCGTAGCAGTCGCCGGCACCCACGGTAAGACCACCACGACGAGTCTCGTTGCCCACCTGCTCGAGGCCGCAGGTCGCGAGCCCGGGTTCCTGGTCGGTGGTGTCCCGCACGACTTCGGCGTGTCGGCGCGTCTCGGTCGCGGCGTCCCCTTCGTGGTCGAGGCGGACGAATACGACACCGCGTTCTTCGACAAGCGCTCCAAGTTCGTGCACTACCGTCCCGAAGTCGCGATCCTCAACAACCTCGAGTTCGACCACGCCGACATCTTCCCGGACGTGGCGGCAATCCAGCGCCAGTTCCACCATTTCGTCCGCACCGTGCCGCGGCGGGGCCGATTGATCGTCAACGGAACCGATCTCCGACTGGCCGAGGTACTCGAGATGGGATGCTGGACACCGATCGAACGCTTCGGCCCGAGCGGTTCGGGTTGCGAGTGGGAGGTGGCAAGCGAGGGAGCTCGGTTGGCGATCTGCCGGCACGGGACGCGGGTCGGCACGGTCGAGTGGCAGATGCCCGGACGGCACAACGCGATGAACGCGCTGGCGGCCGTGGCCGCGGCGGCGGCGATCGGCGTCGATCCGGCTGCGGCCGTGCAGGCGCTCGCGTCGTTCAGCGGCGTCCGTCGCCGGCTGGAGCCGCTGGTCGAGGCCGGCGGCCTCGTGGCCTGGGACGACTTCGCGCACCATCCGACTGCGATCGCCGAAACTCTCGCCGCCGTGCGCAGCCGCCTTCCGTCTGGGCGCCTGGTCGCGGTAGTCGAGCCGCGCAGCAGTTCGATGCGCGCCGGCGTGCACGTCGACGCGCTGCCCGGTGCTCTTGAAGAGGCGGACCGGGTGCTGATGCTGGTCCGTCCGGAGCTGGCCTGGCGCCCGACAGCGCTCGAGCAGGCGCTGGGCGAGCGCTTCGCCGCACTGCCGTCGACGAATGCGATCCTCGAGACGCTGATGGCCGGCGGGCGCCCCGGCGACGGGGTCGTCTTCATGTCGAACGGCGGATTCGAGAACCTTCCGCGCCGTTTCGCGGTCGCATGGGCCGCAGCCCATCCGGGCCCAGCCGATCCCACGCCATCCTGAAGGAGCGAAGATGTCCCCCATGATCCGAATCACGGCCGCCATGGCCGCCGGAGTCCTGCTCGCGGCCTGTGGCAAGTCCGAGTCCCCGGCCGATGCACCCGCCGCGGATACCCCGCCCGCCCCTGTGTTGGCCGAGCCAAAGCCGGCCGAAGGCTTCACCACCGAAGCCCCCGACGCGCATGCGACCGGTGCCGACCGGGAGGCGCCCGGCGAGGTCGCTCCGCCGCCGATGCCCGCTGTCGTGCAGTCGCCGAACATCCCGGGTCACGAGGATCGGCGCCTGCGCAAGGCCGTCGCCGAGGTGCCGGCGGCGCTACTCGGTGGTCAGCTGACCGACATCAGCCAGGAGCAGGCCTACGACCGCGCCTTCAAGGCGCTCTACCACTACCTCGGGCAGAAGCGCATCGCGACGCAGTCGTTCTACCTCAAGTACCACGACCGGCAGGGCGGTTACTGGACTTACATGTTCTTCGGTGATCCGGTCCCGGGCGAGGGCATGTATGTCCACGTCCGTGTCTTCCCCGACGGACGCGCCGAGATCGTCGACTGACGATGGCGGCCGAAGAGGTCGGGCTGTTTCCGCTCGGGGCCGTGCTGTTCCCGGGCGGACGCCTGGCGCTGCGGATCTTCGAGCCGCGCTACCTCGCGCTGGTCCGCGACTGTGCGCGCAGTGGCGAGCCTTTCGGTGTGCTGTTGATCAAACGTGGCGCGGAGGCCGGAACGCCGGCCGAGCCGCACGCGGTCGGCACGCTGGCAACGATCGTCGACTTCACGACCCTGGCCGACGGTCTGCTCGGCATCCAGTGTGTCGGCGAGGGTCGATTTCGACTGCGTCGTCGGCGGATCCGCGAGGATGGGCTCGCGCTCGGCGAGATCGAACGGTTGCCGAACGATCCAGCGCTCGAAGTGCCGGCCGCGCATGGGCTGCTCGCGACGCTGCTGCGACGCGCGACGGAGCAGGTCGAGGCTCTGCTGCCCGGCGCCCGCCACCAGGATTTCGACGATGCTGCATGGGTCGCCTGGCGGCTCGCCGAGATCCTGCCGATCGATTGGTCCGAACGTCAGCTCCTGTTGGAAACCGACGATCCGCTCGAGCGCCTGCGACTGCTCGCGACCTGGTTGCCGCGTTTCCAACGCTGAGCTGGCGTTGGTCTTCCAGTCGATCCGATGACGGGAACGCGGAAGCGATCAGCTCTCCTCGTCCCCCGCGATCACGATGTCCGCCGGTCTGCGCGCGAACAGACCGACGCAGACGACGCCGGCGATCTCACCGATCGCGCGCTCGAGCCCGACCGGATCGGTGATCACCAGGTGGTGGACGTCGAGGATCCAGTTGCCGTTGTCGGTGACGAAGCCCTCGCGCCAGACCGGCTGTCCGCCGAGCCGGACGAGCTGGCGGGCGACATAGCTGCGCGCCATGGGGATGACCTCGACCGGCAGCGGGAATCGCCCGAGCAGTTCGACGCGCTTGGCCCGATCGACGATGCAGACGAAACAGCGGCTGGCCGCGGCGACGATCTTCTCGCGTGTCAGCGCGCCGCCACCGCCCTTGACCAGGCGCTTGTGCGGATCGACTTCGTCCGCGCCATCGACGTACAGCGGCAGGTCCCCGGTCGCATTCAGGTCGAGCACGCGGATGCCGGCCGCCTCGAGCTTTGCCGTGCTGCGCTCGGAACTGGAAACCGCGCCTTCGATGCGATCCGCGATGCGCGCGAGCCCGGCGATGAAGTGATCGACCGTGGAGCCGGTGCCGACCCCGATGATCGACCCCTCCTCGACGCGGCGGAGCGCCCTTTCGGCAGCGGCCTTCTTTTCGGCATCGGCGTTCATAGGTCCTCCAGCGAGACGATCAGGTCGAAGTGTGCCGGTTCCACCGGCATGACCGACAGCCGGTTGCCGGGATTCAGCAGGGCGAGTCCTGCCAGATTCGCCGCGTGGCGACGGATCTCGGTGAGGCTCACCGGACGCCGGAGGCGCCGCTCGAAGGCCACGTCGACCAGGATCCAGCGCGGGCTTTCACGCGTGCTCTTCGGATCATGGTAGGCGCTCTTCGGATCGAATTGCGTCGGATCCGGCCGCGGCGGACTGGCGACGCGCGCGATCCCGACCACACCCGGCGCGGCGCAGCTCGAGTGGTAGAACAGGATGCGGTCGCCGAGCTGCATCGCGTCACGCATGAAGTTGCGCGCCTGGTAGTTGCGCACGCCGGACCAGGGCTCGGTGCCGCGACGTTCGAGGTCGTCGATCGAGAACTCGTCCGGCTCCGACTTCATCAGCCAGCAGCCGCTCGAGCCTGGTGCCAGGGCCAAGGCCGGCTCGGTGGTGCTTTTCACGCGTGGCATCGGATCAGTTCCCGTTCGGTGGCAATCCAGTCGACCGGGATGTCCCACGGCTCGGCATCGACGGCCGCCTCCTGGAATGCCCACGCGATGCCGACCAGCACGGGTCGGCTTGGGCGCCGGCATCCGGCGAGGAAGGCGAAGGTGCGGTCGTAGAAACCGCCGCCGCTGCCCAGGCGCCGACCCTGGCGATCGAAGGCGACCAGCGGCACCAGCACGAGGTCGAGGTCCGGACCGTCGATGAGCGACGATTCCGGCACCACGGGTTCCGGGATCGCGTAGCGATTCGGAGCCATCGGGCTGGCCGGATGCCACGGCGCGAACCGCATGAATCCATGCTCGCCAACGAGTGTCGGCAAGTACCAGCGCTGGCCACGCGCAAGGCAGACCTTCGCGAGATGCGAGAGCGGCACTTCGCCCCCGACCGCGCCATAGCCCGCGACCGCCGATGCGGCGCCCAAGGCCGGGAGCTCGCTGAGTCGGGCTGCCATCGCCTCGCCGGCCACGGCGCGCTCTGCGGTACTGGTCGCCGCCCGGCGCGAACGCATCAGGGCTCGTAGTTCGGCACGCGACACGTGAGGGGGTCAGGCGGAAGAAGAGGCGGCACCCACCGCCATGCCGATGCGCCACGCCGCGACCTTGATCCCCAGGATCAGGTGGGAAGGCTCGCCCGGACTTGAGGCTTCCTGCGCGTGGCAGGCATGCACAGCATCCGGAACACCGCGTTCCCGAGGTCGAATGACAGGGTCAAGGCAATATGTGCGCGACGCTGTCGGACACGGCAGAAAGGTGCCGATCGGGATGGTAGCGCGTGGCGGCGCCCGCGGGCAGAGGTACGGTTGGTGATTGCCGATCCGGTCAGCCGCGCGGCGCCAGTCCGTCGAGGCTCGCCCGCAGCGCGTCGATCTCACCGGCGATCCCGCTCTCGATCGAGGCGAGGTCGCGCTCGCGCAGCCGTAGCTCGTGCGCGAGGTTCAGAGCGACCAGCACGGCCAGC
>CALDVP010000105.1 GCA_937924195.1 uncultured Lysobacterales bacterium | reverse complement strand
GAGCCAGTGTTCGCAACGTCGCTTGCGATCGCGGTCGGGAAGGTCGCGCCGCCGTCGGTCGACAGTTCGATCGTAACGTTGCGGTTGAAGCCGCCGGTGTTGGTCCATGTAATCGTGACGTTGGAACCGACCGCGACGCTGCCGCCCGAGGGCTGCACGTTCGTGATCGTGTCCGGCACGCGGTCGAGGTTGTGGTCGCGATACCAGCCGATGTCGCGCATCTGCTGGCGCGAGAGGTCGAGCGACAGCGGCAGGCCCGGGTTGATCGCGGGTTCCATCAGGAGGTTCGGGAAGGCCGCGCTGTCCCAGTGCGAGACCGACGAGCCGGGTTGCAACGGCGAGGGCGCGAACAGCTGCACGCGTCCGGTGCTCGTTTCCAGGCCGGCGCTGAGGAAACCCGACGCGATCCGCGTGCTCGGTCCGTCCCACAGCAGATTGCCGCTGTTGGTTGCAGAGGTGACCCGTTGGGATGGCGTCAGATTGTTCCAAGTGTTGTTCAGGGTCCGATCGAACATGAAGCGGGCCCAGATGTCCGGAAAGGGCGGGCTGCCCGGAAAAGCGCCAGTGTTTTGGTCGGTGAACGACAACGATCCGAGCCCATGCGCCAGTTCATGGAGCACGACGACCAGCAGGTTGATCCGGCCCGCAGGGGTCGCGTTGTCGAGACCGTAGTAGAAGCGGGTGCCGGCACCGAGGCAGCCGCTATCGACGCTCGAATTGAAAGCCGACTGGATGTCCGGGTTGACGGGACTCAGGTCGCTGCCGGTCTGCTTGTTTGCCAGCGCCACCGGGTACCAGGTGCCGGGAAAGCCCGCGCCGGAGAAATCGCGAAAAATCGTGGTTGGCCCGGCAAAGCCCAAGACCCCGCCACTTGGCGAGCATGGCGTCAGCGGGTCGAACGTGGCCGCGACCTGGATCGGCACATTGCTGTCGAGAAAGGCTCCCCAGATCTGCGCGGCGAAGTTGAAGACGTTGAGGCGCTGCTGGCCGCGGGTGGTGCCCGGGTTGCCGCCTTCGGGCGTCACCGGCGTGGGATCGTTGAAACCTTCACCTGCTCCATCGTTGTTGACGATGTTGATCGTCACTGCCTCGGGGGCATGCGCATGGCTGGCGCGGTAGTCCTCGATCAATGCCCAGATGCGACCGTATTCGGCTGCGGTCATGCCATGACGCCGGGCCTCGACTTCGGTCTCGGGCGGGGTCGCCGCGAGACCGAATCGCGGCATGGCGCGGCCGGTACGCAGGTCGCGACCGAAAAACGCGTTGGCCTCGCCGACGCTGCCGACGCACGCCGCGCGCACGGCGACGCCGTCCAGATAAGCCAGGTGGACGTGCTGGAAGCGGCCGTCGAGGTCGATCCCGATCGCGCCATCGATGGCCTCGAACTGGCGCAGGCCGGCGGACGAGCGATCGGTGAGCCGCTCGATCAGTTCCGCGAGCGCGACGTCGTCGTGCAGGTTCTGTGCAGCCGCGACGAACGGCACGAAAAGCAGCAGGAGCGGAAGCAGGCGGGAGCGCATGGCGCGCAGGCTTTGGAACATCACGGCCACGATCCTAGCTGGCCCGAAGCGCTCCGTCGCGGCGTCCGTCGGTCGGCTGCTGCCGGTCACCCGACGCACCGGATGGCGGGCTGCCACACGGCAGCCCGCCGCGGTCGGATCAGAATCGCGCGATCCAGTTCAGCGTCACGAAACGGCCGAGCGCGTCGTGGTTGTAGGTGTCGACATTGCTCGACGAACCGAGTGCCAGCGGCGGATCCCGATCGGCGAGATTGCGGACCGTCAGACCCACGGTGTGCACGTCGTCGATGTCCCAGTACACCGAGGCATTGAGCGTCGTCCACGACGGCACGCGACGGTTGGCCGGGACGCCGGAGCGGGTGTCGTCGTCGTAGTAGCCGTCGGTGTAGTTCGCCCACAGCCGGGCATCGACGTCGCGGCCTTCCCAGACCAGCCCCACATTGGCCAGCCACTTCGGAAAGCGGAACTCGTCGACCAGTTCGATGATGCGCTGGCCGTCGACGCAGGGCCCGTATCCGCGGCGCCGCGGGGTGGCCGGGGAGCACTGCTCCGAACGCTCGAAGGAGCGCACCCAGGTGCCTTCGGCATAGCCGCGCAGGCTGCCACCGAAAACATCCTCGCCGAGTCGCTGGTCGAAGCCGAAGTCGATACCTTCGGTCCGTTGCACGCCGATGTTCGAGAGTTCGAGGACGACCTCGACGATACGGCCGTTGACCTGGCCGTTCTGGGTCACGATGCCGATTGCGCGCGGCGGTCGCGGGCGTGCGCCACTGGCCGGGGTGTACAGCAGCGAGGCGTCCGTCAGCGCGCGGCGGAAGAGGTCGAGGTCGGCAATGTCGACCAGGTTTTCCTGGTCGAAGCTCCACCAGTCGACGGACAGCGAGGTGGCATCCGTCGGCGACCAGACGGCGCCCAGGTTCCAGGCGGTCGAGATCTCGGCCTCGAGATTCGGGTTGCCGAAGATCTGGCTGAGATAGCCGACATCGCGACTCGAGCCCCGGCAGAAGTTGTCGCGGAACTCCGAGCCCGTGGCGCACGGGATCGAACCGGACGAGAGCGTCGTCCCGGCGCCGACCTGGGCCAGCGAGGGCGCACGGAAGCTGGTGTTCCAGCCGCCGCGGACGACGAGGCTGTCGTGCGGACGCCAGCGCAGGCCGACCGCCGGATTGAAGTCGCCGCCGAAGTCGGAGTAATGGTCGTAGCGCCCGGCGAGGCGGACGTCGAAGGTGCGGGTGAAGGGCAGCAACACCTCGCCGAAAAATGACCACTGCGTGCGGCTGGCGTCGACCGCGGTCGAGCCGAAACCATAGACCGGGACCTGGCCGGTGATCGGGTCCGCGGTCGCGAGCGGCGAGGGCTCGTCGGTGACCTTCTCGCGACGGAGATCGAGGCCGCCGACTGCGGCGATCGCGCCGCCGCCGAGTTCGCCGATCTCGCCGTTGAACTTGAGGTCGAACCCGGCCATGGTCGAGGTGCCGTCGCGCGGAACCCGTTCGCGGATCAGCGCCAGCACCGCAGGGTCCTGCGAGGCCTGGCCACCGAAGGGGTTGTAGAACAGGCCGCCGGCGCCGGGCGCACAGTTGGTATTGCCGTTGGCGCAGAGCTGCCCGCGCATTGCGGCGCGGAAGCGCGCGACGTTGTAGATGCCGGCGGTTGCGCGCTGCGCGGACTCGCTGCGCCCGCCGTGCAGGGCGCCCTCCCACGACCAGTCACCGAGTTCGCCGCGCAGGCCGGCGAGCAGCCGGAAGCTGGTCGTGTCGACCTCGATCGTGCGGGCATCGGGGAAGCGGCCCCAGCCGAAGATGTCCTGGGTCGCACCGAGACCCGCAGCGACCATGCGCTGCCGCAGTTCGGCCGGGAAGTTCGGGTGGTTGAAGGCGATGCGCTCCTCGCTCCACGGTGCGGGCGCGGCATTGGCCTCGGAGGAGTTCTTCTGGAACTGGGCCTCGGCGAAGAAGCCGAGCGTGTCCGACAGGACGGACCGGAATGTGCCGTAGGCGCCCAACTGGCGCAGCGCCGGGTCGGCGGCGGTGAACTGGTTGCGGTTGAGCTCGCAGTAGGCGCCGAAGGATCCGAGCGGGAACCCCGGGCGGCCATCGAAGCGGAGCGGGTCCGGGCACGAGCGCTCGACGAAATCGTCGCGGTTGAAGTTGCCGAAGTTGAAGCTCGGGAAGATGCCCTGCTGCGAGGGCCGCGGCTCGACCGCGGTGATCGCGCGGTCACGGTTGTAGAAGCCGCCTCGGTCGAAGAGATCGACGACGATCACACCACCGGTGTCCGCGTCACCGAAGCCGGCGACGAGGTTCACGTTCAGGCGTTGTTCGTTGGTCCCGCGGGTCGAGTCGCCATAGCTGCCGGCGATGCGGATGCCGTCGTAGGACTGCCGCAGCACCACGTTGACGACACCGGCGACCGCGTCGGCGCCGTAGATCGCCGAGGCACCGGCGGCGAGGATCTCGACGCGCTCGATCGCGGCCATCGGGATCGCGTTGAGATCGACGAAGTTCTCGGAGTTGTTCGCAAACGAGGCGACCGCGACGCGACGGCCGTTGATCAGGGTCAGGGTCGAGGCGGTGCCGAGTCCGCGCAGCGAGGCGCCGGCCATGCCCGCGGGCGAGTCGGCCTGGAGCGTCCCGGAGTTGTCGGTGTTGAAATTGCCGGTGCCGCCGCCGGTCGCGGTGACGGTTCGGATCAGGTCGCCGAGATTGGTGGCGCCGGTCTTGCGGATTTCATCGGCGCTGATGACGATGACCGGCTGGGCCTCGGCGAGATCGACGCCGCGCAGGTTGGTGCCGACGACGGTGACGGCCTCCAGTTCCTTCGGGTCCGCGGGCTTCGGATTGGCGGGAGCGGCGTTCTGTGCGAGGGCGACCGAAGACAGGCTGATGGCGATGCAGGCGGCAAGCGGCCTCAGGGCAGACATGGGATTTTCCTTCGAGGGGCCATCGGTCCGCGGCGCACGCCTCGCGAGGCGCGCGGATATCGACGGACGAGGCAGGGACGGGGAGCCGTGCGGCGGCGATGGCCGCGCGGGGACGGGCGGACTTCAGCGATCGGGGGCTACTCGTCCCACCACTCGCTGAGGTAGAAAGTACGGCCAATGTGCCGGATGTGGACGCGGGGCTTGGGCATGGGCCAACTGGAACAACTGCTCGCGCGATCCTCCGCCAGCGTCAAGGCGACGTCAAGTCCCGTGCCGGTTCAGGCCCAATCGACCATCTGGCGAGCCGCACCTGCGAGGATCGGGCGATGACCTGCGTGCGACTCCACCGTGCCCTCTCGGCGTTGCTGGTGCTGCTGCTGGCAACGCTCCCCCGGATCGCCCGGGGAGATCCCGTGCCGGGGGGGGCGGCCGAAACGATCCTGGCCGGCGGGGCACTTGCGGTTTGCTCGGATCTTGCGCAACGCGCCTGCCGTGCCTCACTACCGGGTGAACGGCGCGTGCCGATGTATCGGTTGGATCGAATCGGTGTCGAGCGCGCCGCTGATCCCGGACTGTGGGCGGCGTCCGGTGCACCGGCGCTGACCGAAGTCGCCGCGTGGCTGGCGGGTCTCGTGGTCGGCGACCGCGACGATCCGCTCGATGCCGCGGCTCTCGAAGCGCGCCTTGCGGCCGACCGTGGCGGCTCGCCGTCGCCGTGGTCGCGCATGACCGACGCCGAACGCTCGGCGGTGCGTTCGGCGCTCGAGATCCCGCGAGTCGGCGCCAATGGCGAACGGCTCCGCGAGCGCGTCGATCTCATGCAGACTCGAGAGCGCGGCGGCATCGCGGTGCTCGAGGCTTTCGTCACCGCGGCGCGCGAACGCGCCGCTGCGGCACCGCCGCGGATCGCGATCGTCACCGCCTCGGCGTCCGATCCGATGGAGCCGGTCGACTTCTACGAGGCGGCGTTCACGGCGCTGGGCGCCGAGGCGCACTGGTGGCCGGTCGATGCGGCGATGGCGCGCGCACGATTCCCCGAACGCGATTGCGCGGCGCTGGACTCGTATCGGCTCACGGAACTCGGCATCGCCGGTCGCGAGCGGATCTATCCGGACCTTGCGTCGCAAGCGGCCGCTTTTTGCCGAGCCGACGATGGCGGATTGCCGGAGGTCCATGGTGTGTTCTTCACCGGCGGCGACCAGTGGCGCCTGCGGCGCGCCTTCATCGACGCGGACGACGCGCCCAACCCCTGGCTGCTCGCGCTGCGCGAAGCGCACGCGGCGGGTCGCGTCGTGGTCGGCGGCACCAGTGCCGGGGCCGCGGTGCAGTCGGGTGCAGCGATGCTCTCGAATGGCAGTGTCGCGGCTGCGATCGAGGGTCGGGTGGCGAATGCCGCGCCGCCCGAGCCGGGTTGCGGGCGCGCGGCGCGTTGCCCGCCGGGTCTTGGCGAGGACGCGCTGACCCTGTGGCCGGCCGGTGGGCTCGGGCTTGCGCGCGGCGCGATCGTCGACACGCACTTTTCCGAGCGCGCGCGCGAGCTGCGGCTCCTCGTTGCCATGAGCGTGACCGGCGCCTTTCTCGGCTATGGCGTCGACGAGGGGTCGGCCTTACGTATTCGCGAATGGTCGGATCGTCGCGAGGTCGATGCGATCGGTGCGCGCGGAGGCTGGGTGTTCGCGCGTCGTGCTGGCGGCGAAGCGCTCGTCGCCTGGTATCTCGCGCCCGGCGCGCGGCTGGTCATCGACGCTGGCACCATGCGGCTCGAAGGGATCGGCGACGAGCAGCGCGTGCGGCGTCCCAGGGCGAGGATTCCGCACGATGCGCTGGCGCCAGGCGCCCTGCGTGATGCCGCAGCAAGGCTCGCGTGGCGCTGCGGTCGTGCGATCCGGATGACGGCCGGCGATCGCGTCGCGACGCTCGGCTGCATCGATGGCGCGACCCGTGCCTGGGTCGGCCGCAACGGTCTTGCCGGGGTAGGGCCGCTGCGGCTCTCGCTGTCGTCTGATGCGGCGATGGAAAATGTGCCGTGAGCCCCAGCCGGCGAATCGCCCGGATCGCCGTGTTCGCAGCGCTCGTCGCACTGGCGGCGACGCTGGCGTTCGGGGCGTGGCTCGTCGGCAGCGAATCGGGGGCGCGCTTTGCCGCGGCGCAAGTCACCGCGCGGGTCGAGGGCCTCGCGCTGGACGGGGTCGGCGGCACGATCGCCGGCGGGCTGTCGGTCTCGCAGCTCCGCTTCGCGAACGAGACGGTGGAGGTCGAGGCCAGCGAGGCGCGGGCGGCGCTCGCGCTGTCGTCGCTGCTGAGCGGCCCGCCGATCCGCCTGACCGACGTTGGCGCCGGCGCGCTGACCGTGCGGCTGCGCGCCGCTGATCCCGAAGCGCCAGCGGAGCCGGCTGGCGGGGCCATCGATCTCCCCGGAATCGCGATCGACAGGCTCGCGCTGGCGAAGCTGCGCATCGAGCCGGCCGACGGTGCGCCGGTCGTGCTCGATCGCGCGGTGGGGTCGGTGGCGCTCGCCGCGGCGACCATCGCAATCACCGATCTCGATGCGGCGGGGCCGCGCGGCACCGCGTCGGGTCGCGTCACGATCGACCTGTCGCGGCAAATCCCGCTCGCCGCGAGCGCGCTCGATCTGGCGATCTTCGAATCCCCCGAGCAGCGCTGGATCGCGCGCCTCACCGCGACACCCGATCGTGAGGCATTGGCGGCGAAGGTCGAACTGCTGGCGCCGCTGCGCGCGACGCTCGCGGTGCGCGACGACGGCACCGAGGCCATCGCGCTCGATCTCGAGCTGCCGCGGCAGGCCGGCGCGCCGCTGGGGCTCGACGGCGAGGTCGAGGCGCGCCTGCGCGTCAGAGGCAGCGCGGAACGGTTTCGGCTCTCGGGCTTTGCGGAAGGCTTGGGCGAGCGGATCGCGATCGACGATGCGCGCATCCGCCGCGCCGCGGACCGCGTGACCCTCGACGCGCTGGAGGTCGCCTGGCGTGATCGCGGAATCGTCGCCATCGAAGGCGTGGTGCCGCTCGCCGACGCGCTCGAGTGGGCGCTCGCGGTCGAGACCGAAGGCCTCGTGCTGCCGCGCGGCGACGGCGGCACGTTGTACGCGTCGGGCCGCGTGCTGGTCTCGGGCATGCGGGCCGAGCCGGTGGTGGCGCCGGCGCTGGCGCTGCGCGCGGACGACTTGCCGCCTGGGGCGCTGTCGGGCGCGCTCGCCTTTCGTGGCGGCGTGCCGCATGCCGAGGCGCTCGCGCTGACGCTCGCGCGCGGCAACGCCACCGTGGATGGACCGATCGGTGCGGCCGAGCCGCACGTGCTGCGCGTCCGGATGAAGGACCTCGATCCGGGACTGCTCGTCGCCGGCTGGCCCGGGCGCCTCGATGGCGAGCTGCGATTCGAGGGGCGGCGCGGTGAGGAAGGGCTCGACGGGGAGCTCGTGCTCGACGGCCTGGCCGGCGAGCTGCGTGGCCGTGCGATTTCCGGCAATGGCGCGCTCGCGGTCCTGGCCGGGCGCCCAGCGGCGGGCGCGGTCGTGGTCGATGCGGGCCGCTCGCGCCTGCGCGTCGGCATCGAGGGGCCAGAACGGATCGAGGCCACGCTGAGCGCGCCGGACCTCGGCGACTGGCTGCCCGAGCTGGGGGGCAGCCTCGCGGCCGACTGGCGTCGCGATGGCATCGACCGGGTCGAACTGCGCGGCGAGGCACTGAGGCTGGGGGACGCGCGAGTGGCGAGTCTGGTGGCGAGCGGCACGATCGGCGTGGACGCCACCGGCGTGCTCGAGGCGCGGATCGACGCGGCCGGCGTGGCTGTCGGCGGACAGGTCCTCGAATCGCTGCGGCTGGCGGTCGATGGCACGCGAGGCCGACATGCCGCGACGATCGCGATGCGCGGCCCGCGTCCCGTCGATGCGCGCATCGAGGGCGGTCTCGCGGACCGTGGCTGGCGCGGCCGCCTTGCTGCCCTCTCGGTGGAGGGCGTCGGCAGCCTCGTCGCGCCGGCCGACCTGTCGTGGGACGGGTCGGTGGCGACCCTCGGCACGACCTGCCTCGACGGCCCGGTCGGGCGTGCCTGCGTCGATGGGTCCGGGGACGCGGCCAATGGTCGACTCTCGGCAGTGCTCGAAGGGCTCCGCCTGCGCGAGGTGCAGCCCCTTGCCGGAGTCGACGGCGGAGTGGCGATCATCGGTCGGCTCTCGGGTCGTGCCGAGTTCGGATGGCGCGACGGTCGGCCGGCGTCGGGGGAGGCGGTGCTGCGCTCAGCCGGCGGGCGGATCCGCCTGCCCGACCGCGACGACGTCGATCTCGGCTGGGACGACCTGGCGCTGGAAGCCACGCTCGATGGCGGGCGCGGCACCCTCCGCGGGACGGTGCGGCTGCGGCCCGAAGGCGACCTGACCATCGACGGCGGCTTCGCGCTCGACGGCCCCGACGGCTTCGCCTACGACGTCGATGTCGACGTTGCGATGCGCGACCTCGCCGCGATCGAGGCCTTCACCTCGGTGATCGCGGACCCCGAGGGCGATCTGTCGGGGCAGTTCAAGCTGCGTGGCGGCGCCTCTGGCCCGCCCGACATCAGCGGCGCGATCGCGCTGACCGGCTTCACCGCGCAGGTGCCCGACCAGGCGATCCGCGTCCGCGATGGCGTGCTGGTCGTGGCCGGGGTCCCGGATCGGCTCATCGTGCGCGGCTCGCTGCGTTCGGGCGACGGGCAGATCGCGATCGACGGGCGCATCGAGCTTGCCGATGCGGTGCCGGCCGAACTCGTCGTCACCGGCAAGGACTTTCGCATCGCGAACTCGCCGACGATGATGCTGGTGGCCTCGCCAGACCTGCGCCTCGCCCTGACCCAGCGGCGTTGGAACCTCGCCGGCACCCTCGCGATCCCGCGGGCGCGGATCGACCTCGAGCGGCTCGAGGGCGGCGTGGCCGCGAGCCCGGACGTGGTGGTCATCGACGACCCCGCACCGCCCGATCCTGCGCGGCCATGGCGCGCGCGGGTCCGGGTCGAGCTGGGCGACGAGGTCCGCCTCAACGGCTTCGGTTTCGATGGGCGGCTGGCCGGTCGGCTCGATGTGCGGCAGCGTCAGGGGGCGCGGGCGACCGCGACCGGCCAGCTCGACGTGACCGGCAACTACAGCGCCTTCGGGCAGCGCCTGACGATCCGCGAGGGCCACCTGCGCTACGCCGCGAGCCCGCTCGACGAGCCGACGATCGACCTGCGCGCCGAGCGCACCGTGCGCGGCGAGACCGTCGCGCTGTCGGTGACCGGCAGCGCGCTGGCGCCAACGGCGCGCGTGGTCGGCGCGCCTGGCATGAGTGAGCAGGACGCGCTGGCACTGCTCGTGACCGGCCGCCCGCTGCGCGCCAGCGGCAGTGGCGACCGCGACGCATTGTCAGGGGCCGTGTCGGCGCTCGGCATCGTCGGCGGCGACCTGCTCGCCGGCAAGCTCCGCGGCAGCCTCGGCCTCGATGAGTTCGGCGTCAGCAGCGACACGGCGCTCGATGGCGAGGCCTTCACCATCGGCAAGTACCTCTCGCCGCGGTTGTTCGTCGGCTACGGCATCGGTCTGATGACGCGCGGCGAGGTGTTCACCGTGCGTTTTCTCGTGACCGACCGGCTTGACATCGAGGCCTCGAGCGGCCAGACCCGCCGGGCCGAGGTGAACTACCGGATCGAGCGATGAGTCGCCCTCGAACGCCTCATCCGGCGAGTCGTCCTCGGGATCTCGAACCGCCGAACGCGGGGTGAGAGAACGTCGTGCAGACGGTCATTTCGTCGGAGCCGGGGCACGCCAGCGCGGCTCAGCCAAAGCGCATGAAGGCCAGCTTGTTGCCGTCGAGATCCCGGCAGTATGCGGCGTAGAAGCCCGGGAATCGCTCCCCGGGTGCGCCTTCGTCGCGGCCGCCGAGTGCGAGCGCCTTGGCGTGCAGCGCGTCGATCGTCGCCGAATCGGGGCAGGCCAGCGCAATCATCGTGCCGTTGCCGACGCTCGCCGGCTGGCCGTCATAGGGCATCAGCACACCGAACATCGGCTGTCCCGTCCCCGTGCTCCACAGGTGGCCGCGCGGAAAGCTCATCGCGCGCTTGGCGCCGAGGAGGCCCAGGAGTTCGTCGTAGAAGGCGGTGGCGCGATCGAGATCGTTGGTGCCGAGCGTGGTGTAGCCGATCATCGCGGGGTTCCTTGGCGTGCGGAGCGCGAGATTGTAAGCGGCTCGCACGGTCGCGGCCCGAGACGGTGTCCGGTAACCCGGCCGTCACGGCGATGCGCCCGGGCGTCGTGATAGCCTCAGGGCGCTTGCGGGAGAGTCTGCGAGCGTCGAGCCGACCTGCCTTGGCGCAGGTCACGGATCACGCCGCGGCGCCGAAGGAGCAACCGCCCCGGAATCTCTCAGGCCCAAGGGACCGCAAGCCCGCGACACGCATCTGGAAAGAGACGCCCGCACCGGTGCGGCGCGCCCGCCGACGGAGTAACGCTCTCAGGCGAATCGACAGATGGGGCGCTTTCCGCCGGTCCAGCCGGCTCTCGGGAGCGCCTGCATGCTCAAACGAATCCGACCGATCCGCGAGCTTGCCATCGCCTCCGCCCGCTGGCCCCGCTCACAGTGGCCCCAGGTCCTCTCCGGCGCGTCGCGTACGGCGTGCCTTACCTCGTGCCTCCCATTCCCTCCGCCTTCCGAGCCGACCCCATGACCGAGCCCGTCGCCCTGCGCGTCCCGCATCTCAACCGCGATTTCGCCAGCCGCCACATCGGCCCCTCACCGCAGGAGGTCGCGCACATGCTGCGCATC
>CALDVP010000104.1 GCA_937924195.1 uncultured Lysobacterales bacterium | reverse complement strand
CCCCGACTCGGGGACGCCGGCGGCATCGGCCATCGCGCGCGCATCGCGTGCGGCGCCGGAGGCGCCCCGATCGCGAGCAACGGTCGCCGTCCACACGTCGAGTCCGTCGCGCTTCGCAATCGCGGCTAACACGAGACCGTCGCCACCGTTGTTGCCGGGCCCGACACAGACCAGGATCCGCCGCACCTCCGGCCAGTTCGCGCGCAGGCGCCGGTACGCGGCCTCGGCCGCGCGTCGCATCAACATGAAGCCGTCACCACCGATTGCGTCGATCGCGCGGCGGTCGATCGCGCGCACCTGGTCGGCGCGAAACAGGCGGACGTGGGTCTGCATCGGGCCAGTATCGCGAATCGCGGGGAGCGTCGTCAGCCCGGAGCGGCCCTCAAGCCGTCGTCGCGGCGTCCGTCGACGACCGACGCGTCGCTCGCATCGGCGCCACGGCGACGCGGGCATCCACGGCTGGCCACCGCCTATCATCCCGCCGTGAGCCTCGATCCCGCGACCCTCGCCCCCGAAGACCTCGTGCACCGAATCCGCGAGTGGGGCGCCGAGCTGGGCTTCCAGCAGGTCGGTATCGCGGGCACCGAGCTGGCGGCGGACGCGGGCCGGCTCGACGAGTGGCTGGCCGCCGGCTTCCACGGCGAGATGCACTGGATGGCGCACCACGGTGCGAAGCGGACGGAGCCCGCGACGCTCGTGCCCGGCACGCGGAGCGTGATCTCGGTGCGGCTCGACTACCTGCCCGAGGCGCGGCCGATGGACGAGGTGCTCGGCCAGCCGGAACTTGCCTACGTCTCTCGCTATGCGCTCGGCCGCGACTACCACAAGGTCCTCCGGCAGCGACTGCAGCGCCTGGCGGAGCGCATCGCCGATGCGGTCGGGCCCTTCGGCTATCGGGTCTTCACCGACTCGGCGCCGGTGCTCGAGAAGCCGCTCGCGCGCAACGCCAGCCTCGGCTGGATCGGTAAGCACACCTGCCTGATCAACACGACGGCCGGCTCGTGGTTCTTCCTCGGCGAGATCTTCACCGACCTCGCTCTGCCGCCGGACGTGCCCGCGAGCGATCACTGCGGCACCTGTGACCGTTGCATCCGCGCCTGTCCGACCGGCGCGATCCTCGCGCCGTACCGGCTTGACGCGCGGCGCTGCATCTCCTACCTGACGATCGAACATCCAGGCGCGATCCCCGAGCCCCTGCGCGCTGTGATCGGCAACCGTATCTACGGTTGCGACGACTGTCAGCTCGTGTGTCCGTGGAACAAGTTCGCGCGGCTCACCGCGGAACCCGATTTCCGCGAGCGCCATGGCCTTGGCAGCGCGAGCCTCGTCGAGCTGTTCGCATGGGACGAGTCGACCTTTCTTGCCAGGACCGAAGGCTCGGCGATCCGCCGGATCGGCCACGTGCGCTGGCTGCGTAATCTCGCGGTTGCGCTCGGCAACGCGCCGTCGACGCCCGCAGTGCTGGCGGCGCTGGCCGCGCGCGCCGACGACTCGTCACCTCTGGTCCGCGAGCACGTCGCCTGGGCGCTGGCCCGGCATGCCGGCCGGGGCGGCTGGGTCGAGGCTGCTACCGCCGGTTCCGGAACTCCAGCAGCAGCGCGCGGGTGACCGGATCGGCAAGGACCTCGCCAGCGGCGGGATCTTCGAGCGCCGGCAGCAGCGTGCCGGCGACGCGCTTGCCGAGTTCGACGCCCCACTGGTCGAAGGCATTGATGCCGAGCAGCACCGATTGGGCGTAGCAGCTGTGCTCGTAGAACGCGAGCAGCAGCCCGAGCGCACGTGGCGTCAGCGCGTCGAGCAGCAGCAACGTCGAGGGCCGGCCGCCCGGATAGCGGCGCGCAGGATCGTCGGCATCGGCGCCGTTCGCGAGCGCCTCGGACTGCGCGAGCAGGTTCGCGAGTAGCGCGCGGTGGTTGTCTACGTGGCCATGGTCCGGACGCATCACGCCGATGAACTCGCAAGGCACGAGGTCGGTGCCCTGATGCAGCATTTGGAAGAAGCTGTGCTGGACGTCGGTGCCGACCCCACCCCAGACCACCGGCGACGTCGGACCGTCGACCGGCGCACCATTCGCGCGGACCGACTTGCCGAGGCTTTCCATCAGCAGCTGCTGCAGGTAGGACGGCAACAGCGCGAGCCGCTGGTCGTAAGGCAACACCGCGCTGGTCGGGAGACCGAGCGCCCGACGATTCCAGACCGCGAGCAGCGCGTGCAGCGTCGGAAGGTTGCTGTCGGGCGGCGCATCGAGCACGTGCGCGTCGAGCTCGGCTGCGCCGGCGAGCAGCGCGTCGAAATGCACGTCGCCGAGTGCGAGCGCGATCGATAAACCCACGGCTGACCACAGCGAGTAGCGGCCGCCGACCCAGTCCCACATCGGTAGCACCTGCGCCGCCGGCACGCCGAAGTCGACCGCGCGGCCGGGGTTCGCGCTGACGGCGTGCAGCCGCCGCGGATCGCCGAGCCAGTCGGCGAGCAGACGGCCGTTCAGCAACGTCTCTTGTGTGCCGAATGTCTTCGAGACCAGCACTGCCGCACTGCGCGCAGGGTCCAGCTCGGCCAGCAGCCGAGCTGCGGCATGGCCATCGACGTTGCTGAGGAAGTGGACGCGGAAGCGCGGATCGCGGTGCGCGGACAGCGCATCGACGACGAGCCGCGGCCCGAGGTCGGAGCCGCCGATGCCGACGCTGACGACATCGGTGACCGGGCTTTCGACCAGCGCGGCGCGGAGCTCGCGCATCCGCCGGCGCGTCGCGCGAACCTCGGCGCGCGCCGCCTCCACCTGCGACCCACGGCCAAGGTCGCTGCGGAGCGCCGTGTGCAACGCGGCGCGACTTTCGGAAAGGTTGACGATTGCGCCATCGACCAGGCGCCGGAAGGCACCCGGCACATCGACACGCCGAGCCAGATCGACGAGCGCGGCGAGCGCTGCGCGGTCGAGCCGCTGGCGCGCATAGTGGAACGAGAGCGGGCCGAGTCGCGCCGACCAGTCGCGCGCACGGACCGCATCGGCCGCAAGCAGCGCCGGGATCGACGCCTTCCGAAGGCGCTCGGCATGTGCGGCGAACGGCGCGCCGTGGGCGAGCCTCATGCCGCCTGCTTTGGGATCCGGTCGTTGGTGTGGGTAACCCGATTTTCCCGGTCCACGTAGACCAGCGTCGGCTTGTGCCGCGCCGCCTCGGCGGCATCGCACGCGCCATAGGCGCAGATGATCACGAGGTCGCCGGGCGAGGCGCGATGAGCCGCAGCGCCGTTGATCGAGATGATCCCCGAGCCTTCGTCGGCGCGGATCGCGTAGGTCACGAAGCGCTGGCCGTTGTTGACGTTGTAGATGTGGATCTGCTCGTACTCGCAGATGCCCGAAAGATCGAGGAGGTCGCCATCGATCGCGCACGAGCCCTCGTAGTGCAGCTCGGCGTGGGTCACCGTGGCGCGGTGGATCTTGGCCTTCAGCAGAGTCAGTTGCATGGGCAGCTCCGGGGCAGGCGACGGAGTGTAAGCGCGCCCCAGTCGAAGTCCAGGTCGGGAGCGTGAACGAGGGGCGGCCGTGGCGGCCCGCGGACGCCGCAACGAAACACCGACCGGACGACGGACAAAAAAAACCCCGCTCACGGGAACGGGGGAGAATCGGAGTGACGACTACCTCAATGCGCCCTGCAGTGGTTGGGGATCGCCATCCAGGCGGTCGACCCAACGTGCAGGGTGAAGAGTAACTTCGCGCGTGGAAAAAAGCAACACCCTCGTTGCGCCCACGCCAATCCGGCCGCCCAGATGTTGTACGCGAGCAACAATCCCCTCGACCGTCCGGTTCCATGTCATCGATCGACAAGGAGGTTATCGATCAACCGGGTGCTTCCGAGCCGGGCCGCGATCAGCACGATTCGCGGCCGTCCGGCGGCCGGCGGACCGAGGTCGCCGGCCGATCGAACGGCCACGTAGTCGACGACGAAGCCTTCCGCCTCGAGGGCCGACCTGCCCGACGACTCGGCCGCGACCGGGTCCTGACCACCGCGCACCGCGTCCGCGACCTGAATCAAGGTGGCGTAGATCACGCTCGCGCGCCGCCGTTCGTCAGCACTGAGGTACTGGTTGCGCGAGCTCATCGCAAGTCCATCGGACTCACGCAGCGTAGGGCCCGGGACGATCTCGACCGGCAGGTCGAGCCCACGCACCAGTGCGCGGACGACGAGCAGCTGCTGCCAGTCCTTCTCGCCGAAGACCGCCACCTCGGGTTGGACCTGGTTCAGCAGCTTCGCGACGACCGTGGCCACGCCCCGGAAGTGCCCGGGTCGAAAGGCGCCACAGAGCACGTCGTCGAGCGCCGGCACGCGCACCTCGACGAGGCCCTGGCTGCCGTCCGGGTACATCGCCTCGACCGTCGGCGCGTACAGCAGGTCGCAGCCACGCGCAGCCAGCGCCGCCGCGTCGGCTTCGAGCGTGCGCGGGTAGCGCGCGTAGTCCTCGCCCGGGCCGAACTGGGTCGGGTTCACGAACACGCTGGCGACCACGCGGTCCGCGTGCCGGCGGGCAAGGTCGACGAGCGCGAGGTGGCCCTCGTGGAGGTTGCCCATCGTCGGTACGAAGCCGACGCGCAGCGCCGCCGCGCGCCATGCGGCGATCCGTGCCCGCAGCACGGCGATCTCGTGGACGCGCTCGATTGCGGCGGCACTCACGCGTAACTCTCCGCAGCCGACGGGAAGCTGCCGTCCTGAACCGCGGCGATGTAGGCGGCGATCGCGGATTCGACCGAACCATGACCGGCGAGGAAGTCGCGCACGAAGCGCGGCCGCTTGCCGCGCGTGATGCCGAGCAGGTCTTGGCCGACGAGGATCTGGCCATCGCAGCCGGGGCCGGCGCCGATGCCGATGGTCGGGATCGGCACGGCGGCGCTCACTGCGCGGGCGAGGTCGGCCGGCACGCATTCGAGCACCAGCAGCGAGGCGCCGGCCGCCGCGAGCGCAGCGGCGTCGGCACGCAGCTTCGCCGCAGCGGCCTCCTCGCGCGCCTGCACGCGGAAGCCGCCAAAGCGGTGGACCGACTGCGGCGTCAGACCGAGGTGCGCGCAGACCGGCACCTCGCGCGCGACGAGGTACTCGACGATCGACGTCACATGGCCGGCACCCTCGAGTTTGATCATCGCAGCGCCAGCGCGCACGAGCGACGCCGCATTGCCGAAGGCGACCGTCGCATCCGGATAGCTTCCGAACGGCAGGTCGGCGACCAGCAGCGGACGCGTCGCGCCGCGAGCGACGCAGCGCACGTGGTAGACGATCTCGTCGACCGTTACTGCGAGCGTGTTCGGCGCGCCCTGCACCACCATGCCGAGCGAGTCGCCGACCAGCAGCAGGTCGATACCGGCCGCCTCGGCGATCGCCGCGAGACTGGCGTCATAGGCGGTCATCGCGGCGATGCGCGGACCGGCGCCCTTGCGCGCGATCAGCGCGTCGATCGTCACGGCGGCGTCGCTCATCAGGGCTCCTGGGATCGAACGCGAGCCCGGGAGTTTAGGCGGTGGGCGACGAGCGCGGCGTTCCGGTGCCCTCGACGACATGCAGCCGCTTGGACTCGGGACCGAGCGCAGCCAGCAGGTCTCGCAGCGCGCCGGCACCGGGCACGACGGCGTCAGGGGAGAGCTCGCCGAGCGGCACCAGCACGAAGGCACGCTCCGCGAGCCGTGGATGCGGCACCGTCACTCCGGGCAGATCCACGACGCGATCACCATCGAGCAGCAGATCGAGGTCGATCGTGCGCGGCCCGAAGCGCGGGCCGTCGCGGCGCCGTCCGAGCGCGCGTTCGACGTCGAGCAGGGAGCGCAGGATCGATGCGGTCGCAAGCCCAGTTGCGACCTCGGCCACCGCGTTGACGTAGTCCGGCTGCGGCACCGGACCCCACGGCGGCGAGCGATAGAGGCGGGAGCGCCGCAACACGTGCAGCCCGGGCTCGCGATCGAGCACATCGAGGGCTTCGAGGATGTTGTGGGCCGGGCTCGGGCCGAGATTGGCACCCAGTCCGAGGTAGACCCCGCGCCGCCAGCCCACCGGCAGCGCGTCGGCAGCGTTCGGTCCGTGCATGTCAGACCTCGGTCGGCGTCGCCACCATCGGGCCCGAGCCGGGGGTCTTGCGAGGTCGGCGGCGGCGCTTGCGCTTCGGCGCCCGCACGTCATCTGCAGCGCCCGCCTCGACCCTCGACACCGTCGCCAGCGGATCGGTGGCGATGTGCGGGCCTTCGGCCGCGACCGAACCCGGCGCGGCCGCGAGTGCGGCCCACCAGTCGACCAGTGGCCGCAACTGCGGCTCGTCGTGGGCGCGCAATTCCAGGAAATCGAAGGCCGCGCGGTATCGCGGGTGGGAGAGGAAGCGCGTCGCCTTCCGGCGCTGGGTCTGCTCGAAGCGCCGCTGCAGCTGCCAGATCTCCATCATCGTCAGCGTGAAGCGCTTGGGCAACGCGATGCGCTGGCACTGCTCACGGACGACGCGGTTGGCCGCCCGGGTCAGCGCGAGTTGCGGATCGTGCATGTCGCGGTGCGCGCAGGCGTCCTCGGCCAGCGCCGCTTCCAACGCCGGCCACAGCAGCGCCGCGAGCAGGAAGGCCGGCGTGACCGGTCGCCCGGCCGCGATCCGCGCGTCGGTGCCTTCGAGCGCCAGTTCGAGCAGGCGCGGGACCTGGAGCCCGCCATCGCGCTGCAGCGCGTGCGCTGTGCCCGGGAAGAGTTCGTGGAAGAGCCCGCTGGCCTCGAGCCAGCGCATGCTCTCGAAGGCGTGGCCGCCCATGAAGAGCTTGAGCAGCTCGTCAAAGAGTCGCGCGGGCGCGCTTTCGGCGATCAGCGGCGCAAGGTCGAAAATCGCGGCCCATGCCGCGTCGTCGATCCGGAACTCGAGCTTGGCCGCCAGTCGCACCGCGCGCAGCATGCGCACCGGATCTTCGCGGTAGCGGGTGGCCGGATCGCCGATCAGCCGCAGCACCCGGTGGCGGACATCCTCGTAGCCGCCGGTCCAGTCGCGCACCGAGAAATCGGCGACCGTGTAGTAGAGCGAATTGGCGGTGAAATCGCGCCGCAGCGCGTCGTCCTCGATCGAGCCCCAGACGTTGTCGCGCACGATCATTCCGTCGACGATGTGGCGCTCGCCCTCGCCGTGCTCGGCGGACTCGTTCCCCCGGAAGGTCGCAACCTCGATGATCTCGGGACCGAAGATCACGTGCGCCAGCCGGAAGCGCCGTCCGATCAGGCGGCAATTGCGGAACAGGCGCCGGACCTCGTCGGGCGTCGCGTCGGTGGCGACGTCGAAGTCCTTGGGCCGACCGCCGAGCAGCAGGTCGCGGACCGCGCCGCCGACGAGATAGGCCTGGTGGCCCGCCTCGTTCAGGCGATAGAGGACGCGCAGCGCGTTGGGACTGATGAAGCGGCGCGAGATGCCGTGCTCCTCGCGCGGGATGATGCGCGGGGTGATCGGCGCGGCGGGCTGGGAAGCGCTCAAGTCGGAATCGGCGGGCGTCGTGGATGCAGGGCGCGCGATTGTCGGGCCGTGCGGACCCGCTATACTAGAGGCTCTCGCGCGTCACGCACGCTCCCTTCGTCTAGTGGCCTAGGACGTCGCCCTCTCAAGGCGAAAACACGAGTTCGAAACTCGTAGGGAGCGCCATGCGCGCTGCTCGCCGGAGTGCCCCTCGCCATGCCGTTCGTCGTCACCGAGAACTGCATCAAGTGCAAGTACACCGACTGCGTCGAAGTCTGTCCGGTCGATTGCTTCCACGAGGGCCCGAACTTCCTGGTCATCGATCCGGACGAGTGCATCGACTGCACGCTCTGCGAGCCGGAGTGCCCGGCCAACGCGATCTACCCCGAGGATGACGTGCCCGCGGGCCAGGAAGCCTTCGTGGCGATCAACGCCGAGCTCGCGAAGCGCTGGCCGGTGATCACGGAGCGCAAGGAAGCGGCTGCTGACGCCAAGGAGTGGGACGGCAAGCCCGGAAAACTCCGGTTTCTCGAGCGCTGAGCGCGGCTCGACCATTGGCTGGCTGCCCTCAGACGGCACCGCGCGCCCACGCGCCCGGAACATCGACGAGCCGCAACGGAACAGCCCTTCGAGCGCCGAGTGTGGGGAGCGCTGGCTGTCTCACGGGCGGTGGAGAAACCCACCTCCGGTGCATTTCTCGAGTCGCGAGCCCGGCGCAGGTCCGGACTCGCTCGCGCAAATCAAGGCCCAGCGTCCTTGATTCGCGCGATCTATCCCCGGATCGCTCTACCGGGGTTCTTTCTCAAAACCCAGCTGGAAGACCCGAGCCGATCGAAGACCCGGGCGGATCTCAGCCGAGCCGACGGCGAATCGCGTCGGCCAAGCGACGCGCGAGATCGTCATTCGCAGGATTGCCGGACTCGTCCTCGACCACGACCTCGCTCGCCTCGCCATCGGGCCGGATGCGGACCACGCGCGTGGCCTCGCCTTCGACGGCGCGGGTGTCCGAGCCACCGAACAGGCGGCCGAAGAAGCCACGCTGCACCGCCTCGGTCTTGATCGTCTGCCCTCGGACCGTATAAGTCATCGCGATCTCGTCGCGGGCGACGATCTCGCCGAGCCCCGAGCGTTCCAGCGCGAGACCGACGCGAGGCCATGCGCCGGTCACCGAATCCTCGATCCGCACCCGTGCGGGACCCGATGGCGCCGGCCCCGCATACGCGGCCGAAGCGGCTCCGCCCATCGGCGGCGCGTTGCCGACGGACGAGGTCGCGGCGACGGCGACATCGCCCGGGATCGTCAGCGCATTGGCGCGACCCGGATCGTCAAGCCCCGGCGGAACCTCGAGCGGCCGCCCCGCCACACTGTCCTCGTAGAAGGCACGGTTTCCACCGAAGATGCCGCAGCCGACGAGGCACAAGGCAAACAGGGCGACGGTGGGGAGACGCAGCAAGGCTTGGCGCACGGCGGTGGATCCAGGGCGGGTGACAGGGAATCCTAGTGACCGCGCCGCGTGATTTCCATGCACGGACGCCGACCGAAGAACCGGGACGACGACGTTCAATCGAGTCCGGCGGCGCCGAGCCGCGCCAATTCGGCCTCGCCGGCGACGAGATGCGATCCGGACAGTTCGAGCAGTGGCAGGCGCAGGCCGGGGCCGATGCGGCCGGCGCGATGCAGCAGCCATTTGACCGGGATCGGGTTGGGCTCGATGCCAAGAAACGCGTACAGCGGTCCGAGCGCGGCATCGATCGTGGCCGCCTCGGGCGCATCACGCCGCGCCGCGTCGCACAGCACGCGGAACGCGCGCGGCACCACGTTTGCGGCGACCGAGATCGTGCCGTCGGCGCCGGCGCGCATCGCGCGACAGGCGGTCGGATCATCGCCCGAGAGCACGGCGAAGTCGTCGGCCTTGAGCGCGAGCAGCGCGGCCATGCGCTCGGGCTCGGGCCGCGCCTCCTTGATGCCGACGATTCGGGCGTCCGGGGCGAGCCGCGCGACGGTGTCGGGCAACAGGTCGCAGCCGGTACGGGCCGGCACGTTGTAGAGGATCACCGGCAGGTCGGCGCCCTCGACGAGCGCCTCGAAATGGCGGACGAGGCCCTCCTGCGTCGGACGCGCATAGTAGGGTGTCACCGCCAGCAGGGCCGCGGCGCCGGCCGTGCGGGCCCGGCGCGCGAGCTTCAGCGCCTTGTGCGTGGCGGGCGCGCCGCATCCAGCGATCACCGGCATGCCGCCTGCGCGCGCCAACGCGACGTCGAGCAGGGCCTCGTATTCGTGCTCCTCGAGCGCGCCAGATTCGCCGGTCGAGCCTGCGACGACCAGGCCCTCCGTTCCACTCTCGCGGTGCCATTCGACGAGCGCCGCGAAGGCTGCGAGGTCAATCGCGCCGTCGGCAGCGTACGGGGTCACGATCGCGCAGAGGCTGCCCGTCGGCTTCACGCGGGGAATCCGCTTCAGGGGATCATTGATGGTAGTCGCCTGCTTTCAAGCACGGCAACCGCGCCGTGCCGGTTCGGCTCGGGCACAATCGCGAACGTCAGCGCCATCCGGGCGCGACCGACGGGGATCGGTAGGGCAGTGAAGCGACCGCAGCAGGAGAACCACGTCCTCGTGACCGGCGTCGCGCCGGCGGACGCCCAGGCACTGCTGCAGCTGTCGCGCCGCATCGCGGACGCGGGGCTGACGATGATCGAGGCGCGCGCCGCGGTGCTCGGCTCGCGCGCCTGGATCGCCTGCTTCGCATCTGGATCGTGGGATTCGGTGGCCAAGCTCGAGACCGCCCTTGGCCGTCTCGAGCGCGATGAAGGCCTTGCCTTCCGACTCGAACGCTCGGCGCCGCGTGCGCTCACCGGCGACCTGCTGCCCTACCTCGTCGAGGTCGTCGCGGCCGACCGCCCGGGCGCCCTGCACCATCTGACCGAATTCTTCGCCTCGCGCGGGATCACGATCGAACAACTCACCGCGAGCCGCTACCAGGCCACCCAGACCGGCGCCGAGATGTTCTCCGCGCAGGCCACGATCGGCATCCCGGCCCGCACCCACATCGCGACACTGCGGGACGACTTTCTCGAGTTCTGCGATGCGCACAACCTCGATGCGATCATGGATCCGGTGAAGTTCTGAATGCCGCCGCCCGCGGATCTCCGTCGAACCCGCCGACGCACCATGTCGCCGTCGCCGCCGGCGGCCGTTCCGTATCCCGCCCACATTCCGACCGATCCTCCCGAGCGCCAGGAGGCGCGACGCATGCCAGCCAAGAACGCCGCCCGACGGGTCTACGTGCTCGACACCAATGTCCTGATCCACGACCCGACCGCGCTGTTCCGTTTTGAGGAGCACGATGTCTTCCTGCCGATGACGGTGCTGGAGGAACTCGACCACATCAAGCAGGGACCGTCGGAGAACGCGCGCAACGCCCGTCAGGTGAGCCGTTTCCTCAATGAGCTGATCGAGCGCAACGGCACCGACAAACTCGAGCGCGGCCTGCGGCTGGCGCGACCGCAGGGTCTTGCACTCGGACCGGCGCGCGAGATCGGCCGGCTGTTCTTCGAGACCGACGGGGTCGGCCGCGCGCGCGAGGGCCGCGGCGGCGACGACCGCATCCTCGCCGCGATCCTCGAACTCCGCGCGCGCGAGAAATCACGCGCCATCGTGCTGGTGTCGAAGGACATCAACATGCGGATCAAGGCGCGCATCCACGGCGTGCCGGCAGAGGACTACGAGAACGACCGCGCACTCGACGACTTCAGCCTGCTCTATACCGGGCATAGCAAACTACCGGCCCGTTTCTGGGAGCGGCACCCGGAGGTGCGCTCATGGTCGGAACGGGGACACACCTTCTACGAGATCAAGCTGCGCAAGGACGAGGACTGGCACCCCCACGAGTGTCTGTGGCTGCCGGGGGACGACGGCCTCGACCTGCGCGTGATGCGCGTCGAGTCGGGCCGGGCCGTGCTGCGGATCGTCGACGACTTCGCGAGCGGCAGCCAGAGCGTCTGGGGTGTGCATGCGCGCAATCGCGAGCAGAACTTCGCGCTGAATCTGCTGATGGATCCCGATGTCGACTTCGTGACCCTGCTCGGCACCGCCGGCACCGGCAAGACGCTGCTCGCGCTGGCAGCTGGGCTGGCCCAGACGATGGACCAGCAGCGCTATCGCGAGATCATCATGACTCGCGCCACGGTCGCGGTCGGCGAGGACATCGGCTTTTTGCCCGGCACCGAGGAGGAGAAGATGACCCCCTGGATGGGCGCGCTGACCGACAATCTCGAGGTGCTGGCCCATCCGCAGGAGGGCGGTGCCTGGGGCCGCCAGGCGACCAACGACCTGCTCGCGTCGCGGATCAAGATCCGCTCGATGAACTTCATGCGCGGACGGACCTTCCTGTCGCGCTGGGTCATCATTGACGAGGCGCAGAACCTGACGCCGAAGCAGATGAAGACGCTGCTCACGCGCGCCGGCCCGGGCACCAAAATGATCTGCCTCGGCAACGTCGAGCAGATCGACACCCCGTACCTGACCGAGACCACCTCGGGGCTCACCTACGCCGTCGACCGGTTCAAGCACTGGGCGCACTCGGCTCACGTGACCCTGCGCCGCGGCGAGCGCTCCCGCCTCGCGGACTTCGCGTCCGAGTCGCTTTGAGGGTCAGACCGACGGGCGACGAACCGCCGACTGCTGTGCGAGGCCGCGAAAAAAAAGAGGCTCGCATTGCGAGCCTCGAAAGAGCCCTGGAATCCCTGCGAAAACCTAGAACGGTACGGACCAGACGGTCTCGAACTCCAACATCGGACCGCTGAGGTCGCGGCGCTGCCGAAGCGAGTGACCGTGCAGATAGGACACCGGCGCCCACGAGACGCCAAAGCGCCAAGCGGAGCCGTCTGAACCCTCGACGGCATAGGCGCCGCCGAGGTTGTAGCCATCGAGTTCAGCGCCGAGGGCGCGCGTCAACAGAGCCGAGCTCGCGCGCGGCTGCTGGCTGCTCGAGTAATGGAGCGACCAGCGGCGCCCTGGCTGCGGGCGCCAGCTCCAGTCGACACTGTAAACGGTCAGGTCGCGCCAGCGGAACTCGGGCGAGGTGCCATCACCGAGCAACGCCAGCAAGCGGGTGGGCAGCAAGTTGCTGGTGAAGGCGGGGACGTCGCTGTACATGACCCGTGAGACACCGAGCGAAAACTCGCTGCGCGGCCCGGTCGCGATCCCGAGCGTGGCGGTGCCGGCCGCCGGTAGATCAAAGTCGCCGACATCGCCGTAGAGGCCGCGATAGCCGAGCAGCGCGTCCATGTCGACGCGCGAACGAAACTCGGCATCTAGCCAAAGGTTCTCGGCTAGCGGCCGCACCAGCCCCACACGCACGCCCGTGCCATAGGACAGTTGCTCGAAGCCCGCGAGCGGCCGCTCGGTCTGGCCGAATCCGGTGCGCGCGCCGGCGATGCCGGAAGTCGCATAGGACTGGTGCACGAGCACCACCCCCGCGCTCAGGCTGGACTGATCGGAGAAGGACTGCTCGAGATCTGCGGTGAAGCGATGGCGCTCGAGTCCGCTCCAGTGATTGCGGCCACCTTGAAGGCCGCGCACGCGGTTCGAACCGACCGAGGAGCCATCGAAGCCGTGGTCGAGGCCAAAGCTGACGGTCGTACCGTTGGCGATCGACAGGCGCAAGGTCGAGACGAAGGCATCCGTGCCGGCGCGGCGCGCATCGAGCAGCGTCGGCGCCTCCGGCTTCGCGTCAACCCACTCGTACTCCGGCATCAGGCTGGCGACGGCATACTCGGCCCAGCGATCCGAAGCAGACGCCGACGCGCCCGCGAGCACAAGCCCCACGCCGACGGCGAGTTGCGTTCGAAGACTGTCAGCCACCCTGCGAGCCACGCACACCCCTGTCATTCCGGCACGACCATCGATATGGATGTGGTCGATTTGCGACAGGCTCGCAAAAAAACAACAGCCTGTCAATGACCCGACCATTCAAGTACACGCGGAACCGCCATTCTTCCGGTGAAGCAAGGATCGATGCGGGCCTGAAGCCCGTTGTTCGCGCGCAACATTCACGTCACAGTGCTGCATCCAGCCCGGCGCGGATCGACTCCACGCCCTCGGTCCTGACGATCGCTGGATCGGACAGCGGCGGCGGCGCCGGCATCCAGGCCGATCTCAAGACCTTCGCTGCATTCCGAGTGCACGGTCTGTCGGTCATCACCGCACTCACCGCCCAGAACACCCGCGTCGTCACCGCGGTCGCGATGACCCGTCCCTCGATGATCGCGAGCCAGGTCGAGGCCGTGTTCGACGACTTCGACATCCGCGCGCTCAAGATCGGGATGCTCGGCAACCGGGCAACGATTCGAGCAGTGGCCCGTGCTCTGGCCCGGCAGCGGCGTGTGCCGATGGTGCTCGACCCGGTCATGGTGGCCTCGAGCGGGGCGGTGCTGCTCGAGCCTGACGCGATCGAAGCGCTGCGCGACGAGTTGCTCCCGCACGCCATGCTACTGACACCCAACGCCCCGGAGGCGGAGTTGCTGCTCGGGCGCGCGATTCGCGACCGGCGGGCCTTGGCGCCCGCGGCGCGCGCCCTCCTCGCCCTCGGCCCGCAGGCGGTGCTGCTGAAGGGCGGACATGTGGGCCGTGGCGAGGTCGAAGACCATCTGCTCGGACCCGACGGACACCTCGTCCATCGACACCCGCGCCTCGACGTCGATGGCCACGGTACCGGCTGCACGCTGTCGGCAGCCATTGCGGCGAATCTGGCGATGGGCCAGCCGCTGGCGGCGGCGGTGAAGGCCGGCATCGACTACGTCCACCATGCGCTGGCGCACGCCAGCCGGCCCGGACGCGGCAACGTCTCGGTGCTCGGTCATCTGGCGGCAGCGCCGCCGGTCGGCTCGCAAAGCCGGCAACGTGGCCGCGACGTGGGAAAGCGGTAGGTTCGAAGCATGCGCAGCCGGTTGCCGGAGCGCGGCGAGTCGGGCGCGGTCACGGCCTCGCCTCGGTCGAACCAGATGCCGGCCGTTCACGACCGATCGGGCGGCCGTCCGATCACCCCAGGTCCGGATCAGCGAGAGCCCCGGTAGCATCAGATGGTGATTGACGTCCGACCGGACGGGCACTCCTGCGAGGAACCCCTGTATGCCCTTGAGATCTCCCATCCATCCCGTCCTTGCAGTACTGGCGCTGGCACTGGCGACGACGCCGGCGCTCGCAGAAACGCCGGTGACGCTCGCGGTCGATCCTGCGAGCGCGGCCTCGCGCAAGTCCGCCGAGACCTTCGCGGACGCGCTCGTGCCACCGCCCGAGCTGTCGACCCTGACCGCCACGCTGACTGCCGATGGTCGCGTCGAACTGCGCTGCGCGGGCGTCGCCAACCCGGCGTACCGGGCCTACCGGGAGCGCCTCGAACAGGCCGCCCGCCAGGGGGAGCGCTGATGAACGCCCATCGCCTCGTCACCGTCGCCGTCACGCTCGTCGGCCTCGCCCTGCCGACGCTCGCCGCCGCGCAGGCCCCGATCGTCCTCGCCCCGGGCGTCGCGACCAGCGTCGACCTGCCGCCAGGCACACTGACGGCCTCGTACGTCGTCGACACCAGCGCCGCCGACCGCTCGCTGGTGCTGACCGCGAACGCGAATGCCGACGTCGACGTGCTGCTGCGATTCGGCACGCCCTTCCAGCTGTCGGGCTCGCCGATCAGCGTCGACTACCTGCTCGAGCAGGCGCACTACCGCGCGATCGGCAGCAGCGCGAGCGAGCGAATCGCGGTGGGCCCCTACGCCACGCAGCCGGTCCGGGCCGGGCGCTGGTACGTGGTCCTGCTGAATCTGTCGAGCCAGCCGACGACGACGACGCTGACCGCGACGCCGTCGGCGGGCGAGCCGCCCTCGGCGCCGGTGGACGTGGTCTTCGACGACCCGTCGGGCGACTGCGGCGTCGCCGCGTGGAGCGACGGCACTGCCCGCCAGGCCGTCGGCGGCAACCCGGGCACCACGCTCGGCCAGCTGCGCCGCAACGCGATGCTCGAGGCCGTGCGCCTGGTCCAGAACGAGCTTCGGGTCACCGCCCCGCTGCGCGTGCAGGCCTGCTTCCGCAACCTCGGCACCGGCAATTCGGTGACGCTGGCGCAGGCGGGTCCGCGTTTCGTGCTGCGCAACACGCCAGACTTCACGACCGCTGGCGGCCGGCAGGTGCCGAACTGGTTCGACCGCCAGCCATGGCTGCAGCGCGCGCACACGTGGTACCCGATCACGACCACGACGCGCCTTGCCGGCACCAGCTCCTGCGGCCTGATCGGCGGGGCCTGTGCGCAAACCGGCGGCTACGACCTGACGATCACCTTCAACGACCAGATCGACACCGACAACGCGCTCGGCACGCGGCGCTTCTGGTACGGCTTCTCGGCCCAGCCGGCGCCCGCGGTCGACACCGATTTCGTGACCGTCGCGATGCACGAACTGCTGCACGGACTCGGCTTCATCGGCTACGTCAGCCGCGGCGGCAGCCAGGGACCGGTCGGCGCCAAGTTCCAGGGCTTCGACGACATCTACAGCTCGCGCGTGGCCTGGGTGCCGGAGGGCACCACGCAGGTGCGGCCGTTCCTCGCCGTGACCAACGAGGAGCGCGCGACCGCGATGACCTCGATCAGCCAGCTGCGCTGGGACGACCCGGCCACCACCGCCTCGCCGGGCAACGCCTTCGCCTCGCTGCCGGCGCCTGACGACCTGGTGCGCCTGTGGGCGCCGTCGACGATCGAGTCGGGCTCGACCCTGAGCCACCTGGCCAACGCCGCGATCGGCTTCGGGCTGATGGAGTCGCGGAACATCAACGGCCTGCGCTCGATCGGCCTGGCGCGACCGATGCTCGAATCCATCGGCTGGTCCAACGCCGCGCGGCCGGCACCTTCGCGCACGCGACCGCGCCACTGGCAGTACGTGGACACCACGCGCCCCGGCGCCTCGGTCAACTTCGGCTACGTCGGCACGCAGGCGGACGGCACCGACATCTACTACGCGATCCTGTTCTCGTACGGCGCCGACGGGCACCCCGAGTGGTACCTCACCGCCGGCCCGGTGATCGACGGCGTGTTCATGCCCGCCAACAATGCCAACGGCGACAGCCTGCCGCGGCCGCGCGTGAACTTCGCCGCCGGCACCGCGACGCCCGACCCGGCGGTGCGCGGCCAGATCCGGATCGACTTCAACGAGCCGGCACTGCACCCGTCCTGCGCCGGACGCGAGCAGCCGAAGGCGGTGATGGCCTGGTCGATCGGCAACGACAACGACATCAAGTGGTGCCTGACCGAGATCCTCGCGAACCTCGAGCCGCCGGCGAACGACCTGACCGGCATCTGGGGCACGGTCGGCACCCTGCCCGACGGTCGACCCGATTTCGGCTGGGGGCTCGACGTGATCAGCTTCCGCGTCGGCGCCGACAACGGCCTGTTCGCGGTGGTCTATTACGCCGACGCCAACGGCGAAGGTCGCTGGGCCTTCATGAGCACGACCAATTACGTGCCGGGCACCGAGTATCCGCTGTTCGACCGCACCAGCGCCTGCCGCACCTGTCCGGTGCCGCCGACCGAGCCGACCACGCAGATCGGCACGATCCGCTTAGACCTGCGCGAGGCGCTGCAGGGACAGGCCAGCGTCAACCGCGGCAACCGCGTGCGCTTCCGCGTCAACTACCCGCGGGCGCCGGGCGGCGAGTTCGAGCGCGAGGGCTTCGTGGGCCTGCAGTCGAGTCCGGTCCGGCCGGCTCCGTGAGCGCAGCGGCGCACCGTCGCGAAAGGGTCCGCCGCTTCGACGCAACGGGCCCTCGCACTGGGGCGCCCGCAACCGCGCCGTGATGCGACCCGTCCGGACCCTCAGATCCGAGCGATGATCGCGTCGGCGAAGGTCGAGGTCGATCCGGAGCCGCCGAGATCCGGCGTCACCCGGTCCTTCTCGAGGATCGCGCGTCGGATCGAGGCGCGCAGCCGCTGCGCTGCCGGCACGTGGCCGAGGTGATCGAGCATCTGGGCGGCACCCAACAGCAATGCGCACGGGTTTGCGATACCACGCCCGGCGATGTCCGGAGCCGAGCCGTGGACCGCCTCGAAGATCGCCGCCTCCGAGCCGATGTTGGCGCCTGGCGCGAGGCCGAGGCCACCGACGAGGCCGGCGCAGAGGTCGGAGAGGATGTCGCCGAACAGGTTGGTGGTCACGATCACGTCGAACTGCCACGGGTTCATGACCAGCTGCATGCAGCAGTTGTCGACGATCATCTCGTGGGTCTCGATGTCTGGATAGTCGGACGCCACCTCACGCGCGACCTTGAGAAACAGGCCCGAGGTGCTCTTCAGGATGTTCGCCTTGTGCACGACGGTGACCTTGCGCCGGCCGGCCGTGCGCGCGAGTTCGAAGGCATAGCGCACGATGCGCTCCGAGCCCCGACGGGTGATCTTCTGGGTCAGTGTCGCGGTCTGGCCGTCGGCCGAAAGCGCCTGGCCCTCGCCGATATAAGCACCCTCGGTGTTCTCGCGCACGGTGACGAGGTCGATGTTCTCGTAACGCGCTTTGGTCCCCGGAAACGAGATCGCCGGCCGCACGTTGGCGTAGAGATCGAAGCGCTTGCGCAGCTCGACGTTGATCGATGAAAAGCCATCGCCGACCGGCGTCGTCAGCGGTCCTTTGAGCGCGATCCGGTGCCGCGCGATCGCGTCGAGCGTCGCCTGCGGCAGCAGTTCCCCGGTCTTCGCGTGCGCGGCGAGGCCGGCGTCGACGAACTCGTAGGCGAGGCCGACGTCCAGCGCATCGAGCACGCGCAGCGTCGCGTCCATGATCTCGGGGCCGATCCCGTCGCCGCGGATCACCGCAATCGTCCGTGCCATCGCCTTGCTCCCTCGGGTGAACGTCCGATTATCGCGGCAGCGGCCCACGGCAGCCAGCACGCCGGCGGCCTCTCGGCCGCCCCGGGCCCTGGCCGTTCAGTCGACCGACGGCGGCGCGGACGCCTCCGTGGATTCGAGCCGATCGAGAAAATCGACCGCCCGGCGCAGGTGCGGGATCACGATCGAGCCGCCGACGACCAGCCCGACCGAGAACACCTCGAAGAACTCCTCGCGCGTCACGCCGGCCTTGCGGCACTCGGCCACGTGGTAGGCGATGCAGTCGTCGCAGCGCAGCACCAGCGAGGCGACGAGCCCCAGCATCTCCTTGGTCCGGACCGGTAGCGCGCCATCGCGGTAGGTCTGGGTATCGAGCGCGAAGAAGCGCCGCACCACCTGGTTGTCGTGCTCGAGGATGCGCTCGTTCATGCGCCGACGGAACGCGCTGAACTCGGCGACAAGATCGCTCATCGCCCGCTCTCCCCGGCCAGCATCGGCGCGAGCCGCCCCGCGCGATCGAGCGCGACGAGATCGTCGAAGCCGCCGACGTGGACGTCGTCGATGAAGATCTGCGGCACGGTGCGCCGCTGGTTGCTGCGCCGGAGCATCTCCTCGCGCCGCGCGGGATCGCGGTCGATCCGGTGCTCCTCCCAGGATTGCCCGCGCTCGGCGAGAAAGTTCTTGGCGGCGACGCAGTAGGGGCAGACCGCGGTGCTGTAGATCTCGATGCGGGCCATGGGGACTCGTGGGGTGCTGCGAGTCGTGATTATCGGGCCATGCCTGCGATCCTGCGAGTCGCGCCGCCGGCGTCGGTCGCGCCGGCGGGCGTCGACTGCACCGATCAGGGCTCGAAGCCGTCACCGAAT
>CALDVP010000103.1 GCA_937924195.1 uncultured Lysobacterales bacterium | reverse complement strand
CCTAGCATGGGCTGCTCGATCAAGTGGCGCCGTCCGGCCCGGGCGAGCTGAACGGCCCGTCACGAAGTGCGTGACAAACGCTTCACGACCGGCTACCTTGCGCGCCGCAAGCGTTTGAGTTCGATCTGTACTTCGGTTTGTGCTTTGGCCTGTCGTGGACGATCCCGGCAGCGCGTCCCAAGGTTCTTCCAGGTTCACGTTCGCTTGATCGTTCGCACGCCCCGGGGGGTTCCCGGTGGCGCCATCTCCATTGCACTCAAGGAACTGACATCATGGAAACCGGTACCGTCAAGTGGTTCAACGACGCCAAGGGCTTCGGCTTCATCACCCCGGAGAACGGCGGCAAGGACCTGTTCGCGCACTTCTCCGAGATCCAGGGCTCGGGCTTCCGCTCGCTCCAGGAAGGCCAGCGCGTCCAGTTCGTGGTCAAGCAGGGCCCGAAGGGTCCGCAGGCCTCGGAAATCCGCGCGATCTGATCGATCGTCCGGACTCGCATCAGGAAAACCGCGGCTTCGGCCGCGGTTTTTTTTTTTCCTGCGGTGCGGCGATCCGCGCGTAGCGATGGGAGCGGGAGCATGGTGGTGACGCGGGTTCGGCTTTGACGCGGACAGGGAGAGGTTCGATGAAAGCCTCGCAGATGATCGGCTTTGACGCCGACTTGGAGAGGGTCCGTGAACGGATTGCAGGTCATCGGGTTTGACGCCGACGATACCCTCTGGCACAGCGAGGGCTAGTTCGAGATCGCGCACGCCGAGTTCGAGTCCATACTCGGCCGTTACGTGGACTTGGCGCATGCGGCCGTGCAGGCGCGGTTGCTCGCGACCGAACGGGTCAACATCCGGCTCTTCGGCTACGGCGCCAAGGGCATGGCGCTGTCGATGGTCGAGACCGCGATCGCGATGACGGACGCGCACATCAGCGCCGCCGACATCCACCGCATCGTCGAACTCGCCAAGTCGATCCTCTCGCACCCGGTCGAGCTGCTGCCGGGCGTGCGCGAGGCGGTGTCGAAGGTCGCGGCCGAGCGCCCGGTGGTGCTGATCACCAAAGGCGACCTGTTCCATCAGGAGCGCAAGATCGACGAGTCGGGCCATGGCGACCTGTTCCATCGCATCGAGGTCGTGAGCGAAAAGGACGAGCGCGACAACGCGCGGCTGCTGCGCGAGTTCGCCGTCGAGCCTCGGCAGTTCGCGATGGTCGGCAATTCGGTCAAGTCCGACGTCGTCCCAGTGCTCGCGCTCGGCGGCTACGCCGTGCACGTGCCGTATCGGTTGACCTCGGCGCTGGAACGCGCCGAGGTCGATGCTTTGCACCCGCGCTTCGCGGCCGTAGCTTCGCTGGCCGACTTGCCGACGGCGCTTGCGCGCTTCGAGCAGGCTCCGCTCCCCTGATTGCGACCCGTGGTCGCTCCTGCGAGCGAATCGTCTTTCAGCCGTCGAAGCGCGCTACGGCGCCGGTCCCTCGAAGCCGTTCGAGAACAGCGGATCGGGTCCGGAGCCGGCCTGGTACTGCTGGCAGCGGCCGAACTCCGAAGTGCCAAGGTGGCGATAGCCCTGGAGCGGCAGGCCGGAGAGCCGGGTCGCATCCCAGCCGACCGCCGCGGTGTTGCGGCTGGAACCGGGCTCGGTATAGCCCTCGATGGAGACCGGCAGGGTGATCGTGGGCAGCAGGCTCGCGAGCCTGATCGTGCGCGGGCAGCTTCCGGGGATGTTGAAGCGGATCGCGTTGAGGTTCGGCGCGGCGTTGGCGTCGAGGATCGCCTGGCGCAGCGAACCGACGTCCGGTCGTTGGTGTTGGTCACGGTCAGCACGGTCGCGGTCGAGCCGATGTTGGACTCGAAGGCGCCGCGGTCGGGGACGTCGCCGAACCAGCGCGGGTTACCGTCGAAATCGCGCTGGACGATCAGGTTCGCGTCGATCCGGCCGGTATTGATCGCGGGGGAGGCGCCGGACAGGCGGAAGTTGCCGGCGGCGGCGTTGACGAAGAGCGGATTGGCGGTGCTGGTGGCGACAGGCGCGGTGCGGAGCGCGCGGTCGCTCTAAAGTGCAGTGTAGGTGTTGTTGCGAAGCTCGGCATTGATCGTCGCGACGCCGACGTTGCTCAGGCGGATGTCGATCCCGCCGTCGTCCCAGAACACCGAGTTGATCAGGTCGAGTCGCCAGTCGTCTCCCGGCTCGCCCGAGAGGCCGACGCATAGGCCAGGTCCCTGGTTGGCTGCGAAGGTGCTGTGCTCGATGCGAGCGGACTCGAGATACCACCATGGCGGGGTGACCGGTGCCGACGTCATTGCGCAGGAACCGCTGCGTGTCACGGCACTGTTGCGCATGCGGAACTCCGCGCCTGACGTGAGATTGAATCGACCGATCTGGTCGAGCCAGACGCGTTCCAGTGTCAGGCTGGAGTCGTTGGTCAAAGATTCCTCGACGGCTACTTGGATGAGCGCGCTGCCACGGAACGTGACTCGGTCGAAGCGCAGCGTGCCGGCGCCTTCTTCCATGGTGCCGCCGGTGAGAAACAACGGAATGCCGCCAGAGCCGTGGGTGATCACGGTTGCCCCCGGAGCCTCGCTGCGACTCGCGCAGTTGCTGTCGTAGCCGCCGCGGATCTCGACGTCGTCATTGACGCGCTCCAGCATCGTCTGCGCAAAGTCATAGGTGCCCGCCGCCAGCTTGATCAGGACCTCGTCGCTGTTGGCGAGGGTCCACGCGATGTTGAACTCCGCGACGTTGCGAACGCAGCGCTCGACCCGGGCGGCAGCGGGTGCGGCAAGGATCGTCAGGAGGACGGCCAAGCCGGCTTGGATCGATCAGTTCATGATGGCGTTCCCGGTGAGTCGTGCCGTGGAAATGCATCCACCGGTTGGAAGCAAACGCCGGGCGGCGGGATGCCGATCGGGGCCCACGCGGACAGGTCGGAATGGTCGAGTGAACGGCTCGATCAGGGTGTGTCGAGGCTCGCGATCCGCGCCGCGACGGCCGCGCGGTCGCGGTGCTCTGGCGGGTAGCGCGCGGCGAGGCGCTCGGCGAGCGTTGCGTAGGTCGCCCGGGCCTCGTCGTGGCGTCCGGCCGCGAGCAGCACCTCGGCCCGCAAGCGGAGTGCCTCGAGCGGCGCGTCGCCGCCGGCCTGGGCCTTCGCGATCGCGGCATCGAGCGCGTCCACGCGCGCAAGGTCTGGCGGATCGACGCCGAGCTTGAGCGCAGCCAACAGGCCCAGCGCCTCGATCTCGAGGCAGCGGCTCTTCGCCGACTGCCCGAGCGCGCCGCAGCGCGCGCCGCCGGCGCGCGCGGCCTCGGCGACGCCGCGCCAGTCCCCGTTCGCGGCCAGCGCGCGCGTGAGCAGGCGCCAGCCGATCAGCTCCTGCGGCGTGTCGAGCTCGCGCATCATCGCGATGCCAGAAGCAAGGCGTGCGCGGCCCTCGGCGGGGTCGTCCGCGCGCAGTGCGTGGTAGCCGACCTCGATCAGCGCCGAGGCCTTCTGCGGGTGCACACCGGGATAGGTCTCCTCTGACAGCGCCAGCAGTCGCCGGGCGGCGGCGGCGCCCTCGGCATGGCGGCCGAGCGCGTCGAGGTTCGACATCGCGAAGTCGAGGATCGGGATCAGCGCGGCCGAATCCTGGCCCTGGATCGTCTCGGTCAGCGCCAGAGCCTCGTCGAGGTGGGGCTGTGCATCGACGTAGTGGCCGACGCTGTGCTCCGCCGCGCCGAGATTGAACAGCGCAACCGCTAGGCGCTGGTCGTCCGCGGGCAGGTGTCGGCGCGACAGTTCGACGCCGGCGTGCATCTCGGCGAGGGCCTCGTCGCTGCGACCTTCCTGCATCAGGACGTTCGCGAGCGACATGCGCGCGTTCGCGAGCGCCAGCGGATCGGCGTCGGGATGGCGCTCGAGGATCGCGACTGCGCGCTCGATCGCGGGCTTGCCGTCGATCGCCCGGCCCTGGTACGAGGCGACCGCGGCAAGGTTGACCAGCGACTCGGCGACGATCGGGCTGTCCGGGCCGTGCGTCGCCTCGGCCAGTGCGAGCGCCTTCCTAAAGCGCGCCTCGGCCTCGTCGAAACGGCCCTTCGAGGCGAGGATTTCGCCGAAGTCGTCGTTCAAGTCGGCGGCGACCATCGGCTGGCCGTCGAACTCGCGGTCGATGCGCGCGAGCGCGTCCTCGAAGGCCTCGTCGATCGTGATCGCGCCGCGCGCGTCGCGGCGCAGCAGGTCGGCCTGCTGGAACACCGACAGCACGAAGCCGGAGGCAGCCTTCGCGCGTTCGGCCTGCGCACGCGCGAGCGCGGCCTCGCGATCGGCGCGTGCGGCCTCGGCGGTCGCGAGGCGCGCCGCCTCGCGCGCGCGGGCAGCCTGCTCGAGCGCGACGGCGGTGCCGGTGACGAGGGCGACGACGGCGAGGCTCGCGAAGGCGACGGCGACGCGGTGGCGGCGGACGAAGCGGCCGGCGCGGTACCAGCGGGTCGGCTCGCGGGCCAGCACCGGACGGGCGTCGAGGTGGCGCTCCAGGTCCTCGGCCAGCGCCGCGGCCGAGCCGTAGCGCCGGGCCGGATCGGCGCGCAGCGCCTGGGCGACGATCGCATCGAGGTCGCCCGAGAGCGCCTGGGCCGGGTAGGGCAGCGGGCGCTCGCCCTTGGCGGCGCGGCGGCTGGGCCGCTCGGTCTCCTCGTCGTCGAGGCGCGCGAGCACCTGGGCGAGGTTCTCACCGGTGCGGGTCTCGGGCAGGGAGCCTGCGATCAGCCGGAACAGCACGAGGCCGAGCGCGTAGACGTCGGTCGCGGTCGAGATCGCGCCGCCGCGCAGCTGCTCCGGGGCGGCGTAGGCCGGGGTCAGCGCGGTCTGCGTGGCCTCGGCGATCGAGCCATCGACGAGCTTGGCGATGCCGAAGTCGAGGAGCTTGGGCTCGCCGTCGGCGTTGACCAGGATGTTCGAGGGCTTGAGATCCCGGTGGACGACGAGGTGGCGGTGGGCGTGCTCGACCGCGGCGCAGACCTTGATGAAGAGGCGCAGGCGGTCGGCGAGGCCGAGATCGCGCGCGTGGCACCAGTCGGTGATCGGGACGCCATCGACGTATTCGAGGGCGAGCCACGGGGTGCCGGCGGCATCGACGCCGGCGTCGATGAAGCGGGCGATGTTGGGGTGCTCGAGGCGGGCGAGCAGGCGGCGCTCCTCGCGCAGGCGTTCGGCGAAGCGGACGTCGCCACCGCGGACGCGCTTGACCGCGACACGCTGCTCGACCTCGCCGTCGGCGCGCTCGCCGAGCCAGACCTCGCCCATGCCACCGGTGCCGAGGACGCGGACGAGGCGGAAGGGCCCAAGGCGGTCGGGCGCGGCCAGCGTGTGCGGGGGAGCGGCGTCGGCGTCGTCGAGACTGGCGAGATTGGCGTCGAGCTGGCCCATGACGCGCGCGAGCGCGACCAGGCGCACGACGTCGGGATGGTCGCGCAGAGG
>CALDVP010000102.1 GCA_937924195.1 uncultured Lysobacterales bacterium | reverse complement strand
CCAGCAAGTGCGTGATCGTGTCGCGGTCGACACGGCCCGAGCACGACGTCGACTATCTCTACGGCCAGGTCAGCATCGACAGCGCCTTCGTCGACTGGAGCGGCAACTGCGGCAATCTCTCGACCGCGGTCGGGCCGTTCGCGATCGCGACCGGGATGGTCGACGCGGCGCGGGTGCCGCAGGATGGCACCTGCACCGTTCGCATCTGGCAGGCCAACATCGGCAAGACCATCCTCTGCCACGTGCCGATGCACGCCGGCGAGGTGCAGGAGACCGGCGATTTCGAACTCGACGGCGTGACCTTCCCGGCGGCCGAGATCGTGCTCGAGTTCCTCGATCCGGCCGACGAGGGCGACGGCGAGGGCGGCGGCGCGATGTTCCCGACCGGGAACCTCGTCGATGAACTCGACGTGCCCGGGCTGGGACGGATCGAGGCGACGCTGATCAATGCCGGCATCCCGACCGTGTTCGTGCGCGCCGCCGACCTCGGGCTCACCGGCACCGAGCTGCAACCCGCGATCAACGGCGATCCGGCGCGGCTGGCGCTGTTCGAGGCGATCCGCACCGCCGGCGCACTCCGGATGGGGCTGATCGCCACGCCCGAGGAAGCCGCGCGGCGCCAGCACACGCCCAAGATCGCGTTCGTCGCACCGCCCATCGACTACGTCGCTTCGAGCGGCAAGGCCGTGCGTGCGGCGGACATCGATCTCCTCGTGCGCGCGCTCTCGATGGGCAAGCTGCACCACGCGATGATGGGCACGGCGTCGGTCGCGATCGCGACCGCGGCGGCGGTTCCCGGCACGCTGGTCAACGAGGCGGCGGGCGGGGGCGCGCGCGACGCCGTGCGCTTCGGCCATCCCTCGGGCAGCTTGCGCGTGGGCGCCTCGGCCGAGCGGCGCGACGGCCAGTGGACGGTCACCCGCGCGGTGATGAGCCGCAGCGCGCGGGTGCTGATGGAGGGCCACGTCCGCGTGCCGATCGACACGATCGCCGGTTGATCCGCCCGGTCGAGCAAACCTGATTCGGCGAGTTCGGGCTCGCCGGAATCGAGCTCGTCTCAGCGGGCCGTCGACCGAGGCTCGAAGCCCCAGGTTCGATCGAAGCGCCGACCGCTCGCGCCGCTGGACGGAAGCCGCGTGCGACCATGCGTCGCATGGCGTCGGCCGCCCGGGGCTTGCATCGTCGAGACTCGGTTTGGCTGCTGGGCCCGCATGACGTCCGTCCTCATTTTCAGCGCGGTCATCGTCGTCCTGTGGGTCGGCACGCTCATCGCACTGGCGATCGGGTTTCGGCGCGCCCGGAAGGTCGAAGAGGCGGTGCAACGACCGACCAATACCGGCGCGAGCGACATGTCGTCGCCTCTGACCACTCGAGTCGTGCGCGGGCAAGCCGATCCGCCGGCCTCGACCGCGGCATGGATCCGCCGCGCGCCGTAGGACTAGGGTTCTACCCGCACGCGGTCGAGGTCGCAGCGCCAGCAGGGTGTCGAGACACGCCCTGATAGGGCGATCCAGGGACGGATCGCGCGCGTCTCGGGAATGCATGAGCTCGATTTGCGAAACCGAGTCCGGAGCTGCGCCGGACTTGCGACGCGAGAAACGCACGGGATGTGCATTTCTCGACAGTCTGCTAGGGCAGGCTTGCGATCAGGACCACCGGCACGAGCGTGAAATAGACGATCCGCGCCATACGGCTGGCCATGGTGCGAGCGTGGACGGCAGCCGCGATGCCTTGGCGTGATGCGGCCAGTGTCAGTCCCTCGATCACGAGCCGCAGGGCGGCCGCGAACAGCATCAGTCCGATGGCCCAGGCGGCCCACCAGATCGCAAGGCCAGTCAGCCAGGCTCGGGCACCGAAGGTCATCCACTCGCCGCAGGCGCCGCCGAAGACGATGATCTGATGCAGGCGGAAGGCGATCAGGGCCGGCAGCAGTGGAAAGAGCCCGAACCGGAACCAGGCGTGGTCGAACCTGCGGCTGCCGTCCGCGGCGCGGATCGCGGCGAGCGTGGCGATGCGAAGGTCCGCCGGCGTCGCGAGTCGTGCCGGGGAGCCCGCGGCCTCGAGCATCGCCGCGAACGCGGTGACCATTGGTCTGAAGCGGCCGCGCGCCAGTCGCCGCGCACCGGCGAAGGCGAGGATCTCCGGGACCAGCAGTGGCGATGCGACCAGGAGCAGCGCGTGTGCGGCGAGCAGCGGCCAGCCGGTATAGGCGGCAATCGCGGGCGCGAACCAGCCGAGCGCGGCCGCGACCTAGCCGACCGCCATCGCAAGGCCGAGCGCGAGGCTCGCGATGAGGGAGCGCGCACGGTCGAGCACGAGCAGCCAAGGCACCAGCAAGACGAGCCCGAGCCACCAGTGCCCGTGCGCATAAAAGGCCAGCAGCAGGGCGCTGGCGAGGGTGCCGGTCAGCGAAAGTCCGGCACGCGTCAGTGCGCCGTGCTTCAAGGAGTCGGGATCGTGACGCGCCGGATCGGCAGTCCCGGCGGCGCGTACTCGGGCGGCACGACGCGATGCTCGGGCAGCGGGATCACGCGGCCGTCGGCGTCGCGCAGCGCAACATCCGGCGCGAACATCAGGATCGGCTCGATCGGTACGCCGTCGTCGGTGACCTGGTGGTGCCGCACGTAGCCCGGCGGCAGCTGGAAGTCGGGCGGCACGGCGAGCCCGATGAGTGGCGGACTGGTGCCGGGCGGATTGAAGGCGCCAAGGCCGGTGCGGATGCCCAGCTCGTGCAGGGTCTTCATCACCTCGCGTATGGTCGGCTCCCGGTCGCCGGGCTGGAACCAGCTGGCGAGGTCGTCGGGATCACCGGACGTCCAGTCGGCCGGCGCGGTCGTCGGCGAAGGCAGCGCCGCGAGCGCGGACGCCTGGACCAAAGGGGGGCGAAGGTCGGCCGGAGCCGGTGCGGCGGTGGTGAATGCCGCCGCCGGACGGGGTTCCACGGTCCCACTCGGTGGCGGGGCGCGAAGCGCCGACGAGCCGTCCTTGGAGGGAGTTCCCTTCATCGTCGCGACCGCGATCGTGAACGCGGCCGTGGCGATCACGGCCGCGATCACGGCCAGCGCGACGCGCGGGCCTTCGGACCGTGACCGCTTCGCGATCACGCGCACGCCGTTGGCGTCCGGTATT
>CALDVP010000101.1 GCA_937924195.1 uncultured Lysobacterales bacterium | reverse complement strand
GAGCAACGCCCCCGTCCCGTCACGTACACTTGTTCAACGACCTGTTAGAGGTGACAGGTCGGCGGTCGGCCTCGGTCGAGGCCCGGCCGCCCGAGCGTTCGGAGCTCTGCAGTGATCCTGTATCTGCTCGTCCTCGCCTAGATTGGACACACCTCCGGCCGAGCTATCCGACGGTGGGACGCCGGGTTGCGTGACCATTCGGTCAGGTCGCGGGATGGATGTTCTTCGTAGATGCCAGAAATTCGTGGCGTGAGTATGCGTCGTATGGCGCTCTCTTGATAGGCGGTCTCGTGGCCGCCAGTTGCGAACCCTGATTTGGAAAGGAGACGTCATGGCCAACGCACTCGCAGGCGCACTCGTGCTCGCCGTGGCCGGCTCGCTCGGCATGATCGGCAACGTGCTGTTCACGGACGACTTCAGCGATGGCAACACCGTGGGTTGGATCGAAGTGAACGCGCTCGCGCCGCTGGGCGGGACGGCCTACGACGCGTCGGGCGGCCGGTACGACATGACGTCGAACGCATCGCTCCCGCCGCTGCCTTTCTATGTCGGCGACGGGGTAATTCTCGCGGACTCGATCGGCAACCGGGACTACCGGAACTGCACCGTGCGATTCAGCGTCCGCGTGAACAACGAGTCCACGAACTTCCAGTTCGCGGGTCGCGGCAACCCGGAGACCCCCGGCGCGTCGTACATCGCGTTCAACTACCAGCGTGAACTGGGCATCTTCATCAACGTCATCCCCGAGACTGGCGGCTCCGGCGGGAACGCGCCAATCGCCGAAGCACCCTTCGAGTTCGAGGTCGGACGCGATTACAACGTCCTTGTCTCGATGCACGGCGAGCACCTGTCCATGAAGGTCTGGGCCGCCGATCAGGCCGAGCCTCGTCGCCCGCAGATCGCCGTAAACGAATCGCGCTTCCAGCAGCAGAGCGGGGCGGCGTTCATCATGTACAACCAGCCGACCTTCCAGCCCGGCGGGAATGGCGGGACACTGTCGGCCTCGTTCGACAACGTCGTCGTCACGCGCGGCGGTCGTCCCTGAAATCTCTCTCACACCCGGCCCAGCCCGGCCCACCGGCCGGTCCGGGCGTTTGACTCAAGACACCGTCCGGAGCGGTGCGTCATGCAGCGGATGTGCTCGTCGATCGTGGGGGGAGTGGGGCTGGTCGGTGCGGCGGGGGCCGGGATTGTGCACACGGTCCCCAGCGTGCCGATCCTGGCGGGGCAGATCCCCTCGCCGGTGGTGGGGGTGATGGTGTGGGCGTGGGTGACAGTCATGTCAACACAAAGGAGAAGGTCATGAAGAGCGTCGTCACAGCCCTTCTGTGCGCGGCGTGGAGCGCCTCGGGGGCGTGCGCGGACATCGTCCACTTCACGAACCCGGCGCCGGGGCAGGCCGGGCATTACGACTGGCGCTGGGAGCCGGTTTCCGGGTGGGAGAGTTGGCTCGACATCACCATGCCGTCCACGGCGCAGAGCAACCTGACTTCGCCCAACAGCGTCGGGCAAGTGTACGTCTTTGATCCGAAAGAGGACCCGCCGATGAACGTCACCGTGGGCGGCGCGGCCGTCAACCGCTCGTTCTTTGCATGGGGCTTCTTCGGCACGACCTCGTACGCCAGCGGGAACCTCATCGGGTTTTCCGGGATCTTTTTCTCGACGGTCTCGACGCATGTGATGGAGATGGAGCCGGGTCAGGTGGTGACGACCTTTCCGGATGGTGCGCGCCGCTACATGGGGGTACGTACGGGCGCGGGGAACTACGGCTGGATTGAGGTTGAGCGCCACGGCATGAACTTCAGGGCGTACGGATGGGCGTACCAGGCCGAACCGGGCGTGCCGATCACCGCGGGCCAGGCTCCCTCTCCTGGACCCGCGGCGATGCTCGCCCTGACCGCGTGCGTCAGACTCAGCAGGAGAATGCCATGATCCGCATGTCTCACCCCGTCACGTATTCGCGTGGGGGCGCAGCCGCTGTTGTCGCAGCTGCTACGGCGGCCATCGCGCAGCCCTCCTTCACGCCCATTCCCGTACCCTGGAGTTTCTCCGCCGTGACCATGCGGAGCGACGGGGGCGTTCTTGCCGGGTCGAACTGGGACATGACGATCGGTGCCCAGCCGGCCACATGGACGCCCGGTGGGGGCTTGCACACGTACGCGGTACCCGCCGGCACGTCGACCGGCGAGATCCGCGCCCTCAACGCCGACGCCTCCACTGCCGCCGGCTACTCAAGTGTCAACGGCAGTTGGGCCACGACACGGGCCACGATCTGGCAGAACGGAGTGCCGCTCGATCTGGGGTATCTCCCCGGCGGGCAGAGCTCCTTGGCGACCGGCGTGAGCGGGGACGGCTCTGTTGTTGTCGGCGCGAGCGATACCGGGGGGTGGCAGCACCGCGCATTTCGGTGGACCGCGTCCGGGGGCATGCAAAGCCTCGGGACCATTGGCACGCGGCAGTCCGGCGCCGTCGCGATCAGCGTCGACGGCACGACCATCGGCGGCAATACGCACGATGGCGTCTTCAACACCGCTCGCCCGTTCCGCTGGACAGCGAGCGGCGGCATTCAGGACCTCGGCCTCCTGCAGGGCGGATCGTACGCGTTGGCCTCCCAAATGAGCGCCGACGGATCCGCGATCACCGGACTCGCTGATATTCACATCGCCGGCGGCAACCGGGAGTATGGCATCTTCCGCTGGAGTGAGTCCGATGGCATGGAGTTTCTCGGGGCGCTCGGCCTGCCCTTCGCCGAACGCACCGAGACGGAGCCCAACGCGATCAGCGCGTCGGGGGAGGTGATCGTCGGCCAAGCGCTCGATGCCGAGTCAGGCCCTGGCGGCATCGGCCGGTTCGCCGCGGTCTACTGGACCCGCGCCACGGGCCTCGTGGACCTCAACACGTACCTTCCTTCGCTGGGGCTCGATCTCGGCGGGTACTCCTTGTCGGTCGCCAATGCGATCTCGGCCGACGGTACGATCATCGTCGGGACCGGTTTCGCGCCCGACGGATCGTTCGCGACATGGATGGCTTCGGGCGTTCCCGCGCCGGGCACGCTCGTCTTGCTGGGTCTCGGGGCGCTCACGGCTTCACGCCGACGGAGGCATTCGTGAGGATCGCGATCTTGTTCGCACTTGGAACAAGCCTGATATCTGTCTGCGCCCGTGCGGCGATCGTTCACCATTTCAATCCTGGGCCCGGAGAGCCCGGGCACTACGCGTGGTCAGCGCTGGTCGGGGTACCCACGTGGCTCGACATCACGCTCCCCGCCGCCGCGCAGACCAGCGCCGAGTCCGGCAGCAGCATCGCGCAGGGCCTGGGCGGCCTTCCCGGTGGCCGGGCGGATTGGGGCGTGCTCATCGGGGGATCTGTAAGCCCGCAGGGCCCGTGGTCGACCTTCGTTGCGGCGGATGACGACGTTGCATTTGATCTGGCGTTTTCGCACGACGACGCGCTCGCCGGGCTTCTGTACGACGGGTGGGCGCAGTACGTGCTCGGGATGCCCCCGAATGTGAGTTCGCGTTTCCCCGAAGGCGGGCGGCGCTACATCGGCGTGCGCACCGGCGATGGCCGATTCGGCTGGGTCGAGGTTGCGCGTGTCGGCCAGAGCCTCGCCGCATTCTCCTGGGCATGGCACACCGAGCCTGGCGTTCCCATCCGTGCAGGGCAAGTTCCCGCACCGGGCGCGTCCGCGGACTTCGGTCTCGTACCTCTTCACTTCCGTTCGCTCGAACGGAGGCGCCGACGGAGACAGCCATCCACTCGCCCGAGTTATCGGTCTGCCAAGGCCACGCCTATCGGCTGCACGGCGCGCGACCGGAGTCGACCGAGCATGTCGCAGACGCGAAACGTCGGCCCGACGCCCGACGTTTCGCTCGCACAGCGTGGCTGATTCGGTATAGTGTGAACCCGTCGGGCTTGCTATGTGAACAGGTCACCTCGATGGGGAACACGGATCCAACCTCGGTCGCGCCGGAGACGCAGCGCATTACGCTCGCTCTGGGCGCCTGCGCCGCCGGCGACGCTGGTGCGAACAACGAGCTCTTCGCACTTGTCTATGAAGGACTCCGGCGTCTGGCGCAGGTCCGCATGCAGTGCGAGCGCCCCGGGCACACGCTCCAGCCGACCGCCCTCGTACACGAAGCGTTCGTGCGGCTCGTGGGCGGAGGCCAGGTCGCGTGGAGCAGTCGTGGCCACTTTTTCGCCGCCGCGGGAGAGGCGATGCGTCGCATCCTCGTTGATCGGGCCCGCGCCCGCGCCCGCCTCAAGCGCGGGGGGAACGGTCGTCATGCGCCGACGCGGACAGCCCTTGCCGAACTCACGCTGACCACGGAGCCGGAACCCGATCTGATGCTGCTGCTCGACAACGCCCTGGCGCAACTCGAGCGTGACGACCCGCAGGCCGCCACTATCGTGCGACTTCGGTTCTTCGCCGGGCTCAGCGTGCCTGAGATCGCCGAAGCGCTCGGCATCTCGTCGAGGTCGATCGACCGCGACTGGGCGTACGCCCGAGCCCGACTGCACCAGCTCATGCGTGCGGCGTGCGAATAGCCCCCCGGAGAGATCATCATGACCGGCGATCGAGTTCGGCGTGTCAAAGATCTGCTTGATCGAGTGCGTCTGATCGCGCCCGAGCATCGCGCCGAGGTGCTCGCCGAGGCGAAGCGATCGACGCCCGACGGCGAGCGCATCGCCACCGAAGTGCGTGCCCTGCTGGCCGAGCTCGACGTCGTGGGAGAGTTTCTCCAACCCCCCAGCGGCGCCCCCGAAGCCCTTGCCCAGACGATCATCGCCCCGGAGGCGATCCGCGAGGGCGTCGGTTCGCGAATCGGGCCGTATCACCTCCTGGAGCGGATCGGCGAGGGCGGCTTCGGCGTGGTCTACCTCGCTGAGCAGGAGTACCCGATCCGCCGGCATGTCGCGCTCAAGGTCATCAAGCTGGGCATGGACACGCGCCAGGTCATCGCTCGCTTCGAACAGGAGCGACAGACCCTCGCGATCATGGACCACCCGGGGATCGCCAGGGTCTTCGATGCCGGCGCGACCGCCTCCGGACGCCCGTACTTTGCGATGGAACTCGTGCGAGGCGTGCCCGTCACACAGTTTTGCGACAGCCATCGCCTTGGCGTGCGTGATCGCCTCGAACTATTCGCCCAGATCTGCGAGGCCGTCCAGCACGCGCACCACCGCGGGGTCATTCACCGCGACCTGAAGCCCTCCAATATTCTTGTTGCACGCGGGGACGACGATCGCCCCATGCCCAAGATCATCGACTTCGGCATCGCGAAGGCGACGCAGGCGCGGCTCGCCGGACGTACGCTCTTCACCGAAAGCCGGCAACTCCTGGGCACCCCGGAATACATGAGTCCTGAGCAGGCCGGGCTCGACACGGCCGCCGCCGCGAATGTCGACACTCGCTCCGATGTGTATTCCCTCGGCGTGCTGCTGTACGAACTGCTGACCGGCGTGACGCCCTTCGACCCGAGCCGACTTCGCGACGCAGCGTTCGATGAACTGCGCCGCGTGATCCGCGAGGTGGATCCACCCCGCCCGAGCACGCGGCTCAGCATGATGGCCACGCTCGACGAGGTAGCCGCGAGGCGGAACACGGAACCCGCCCGCCTTCGGGAATCCGTCCGAGGCGAGCTTGACTGGATCGTCATGCGGTGTCTGGAGAAGGACCGCACTCGCCGATACGCCTCCGCCGCCGATCTTGCCAAGGACATCGGTCGGCACCTTGCGCACGAGCCGCTCGAGGCCGCCCCCCCGGACACGGTGTACCGAGTCCGCAAGTTTGCGCGCCGGCACTGGCGTGAGGTCACGGTCGCTGCGGCGCTCCTGCTCACACTGCTTCTGGGCATGATCGGCACCGCCGTCGGCGCGCTTCGCGCGGTGCAGGCCCGTAACGACGCGCGGGCCTCGGAGGCGCGTGCGCTCAAGGCCTCCGATACCGAGGCCGCCGAGCGCATCCGGGCCGACGAGGCCGCGCTCCGGTCGTCGCGCCTGGCGTACAACCTCGCGATCGGCCTGGCCTCCACCGAGATCGACCAAGGGGCCATCAGCCACGCCCGCGCCGAACTCGGCGCGACCCCGCGCGACTTCCGAGGGTGGGAGTGGTCGCACCTGGCCTGGGCCTGCGACCCTGTCTCTCGGGTCTTCGATACGCCCCGTGACACCGAGAGCCTGGCGATCTCCGACGATGGTGCGCGTCTCTTCGCCCGCGCTCGGAGCGGCGACGTTCGCGTGTTCGATGTCGCGTCGGGCCGGCTTGAAAGCTCGTTCAAGACTCCGCCCGGGAGGTCCTGGCGTTTCCGGATGCCGCGGGCCAATCACGACGGTTCGCTCCTCCTGACGTGCATCGCCGACCATGAGGAAGGCTGGACGGGTGAGGGCTCGATCACTCTCTGGGACGTCGCGACATCGGGCGAGATCTGGTCGGAGCGCACCAGCACTCTCATCGGCGCCTCCTTCGCGGACGGGCGTTGGCGGCGGACGCCCGACGGCGCTGTTCGCCTCGATGTCCGCGGCGAGCAGGTGCTCGACCGCGTCAACTTCAACAGCGAGACACTCCATTGGGTGTACGGCCCGATCGGCGGCTCGCGGTCCGTGGTCCTTGTGACCGAGGGCGCCGGCTGGAACGTGGTGTGGGACCTCGACACCCAGCGAGAGATCACCCGCTTCGGCGCCGACTCTCGTGCCTTTGTGCCCTCGTCCCCCGAGGGCATCGTCGCCATCGCAACCGATCGAATCATGCGGATCAACGCCCGGACCGGTGAAACCAGTCTCCTCCCTCTGGCGCGGAACGACTATCAGCAAGTTCGCGTCGGAGGGCGTCGTGCATTCGGCCTGCAATCCACCCAGGGCGTCGTCCAGGCCTTTGCCTGGCCGGCAGCGGTTCCCATCTTCAAGGTCAATATCCCCAAGGACACGGGCGCGGCCTTCGTGGTCGACCCGGACGGAACAACCGCCTACGTCATCGGCGAGGCCGGCGTCACGCAGGCCCGAACTTTCGCCAACGGCCAGCCCTTCCGCACCGAAGTCGTCTGGCGAGGCGGCTACAGCACTGCGATCAGCCCGACCGCACGTCACAGCGTGCTCGTCGGCTGGGGCTCGGTCTGCCTCTTCGACACGCAGACCGGCGAGAACCTCTGGTCACGCTATCCCGCCCGCGATGCCCTCTACACCGCCGCGTTCAACGCGGACGGTCTCCGCCTCGCGGTCGCCGGGCGCTCGCCGAGTATCACCCTCTTCGACGTGACGACGGGGGACACCACGGGCGTGCTCGACATCCCCGACCCGGCCATGGTGACGGCTCTCGCCTGGTCCCGCGCAGGCGATCGCCTCCTCACCGGCCTGAGCGACGGGCGGATCATCGAGTTTGATCCACGAACTCCGGAGAACCCGCCGGTGGTCTGGCCCGATCCGGCGTCGAGTGCCGTCACCTCGCTCGCCTTCAGCCCTGACGAAGCCCTCGTGGCGGTCGTTGCCCGCGCCGGCATGAAGTTCAAGGATATCCATGAGCCAACCGCGGGCACCGAGCAGATGCTGCGCATCCGCGAGACGCGGGCCGGGCACGCCACCGTCGCCCTGTTCCCCGTCACGACGGGCATCCGCGGTGCCGTCTTCGCCCCCGACGGACGTTCGATCGCCGTGTCGACCGATGCGGCAGTCGTGCGGATCGATCCACGAACCGCCCGCGTCATCGCCCGCGTCGAGTCGCCGCAGCCGGGCGAGGCGATGGCGTTTACCCCTGACGGATCGCGCCTCGCCGTGATCGGCAACGACGATCGTGTCCGGGTCTTTGCGGGCGATGAACTCACGCTCGTCGCGTCTTTCAAGTGCGTGACGTGGTCGAACAGGCGCTCCGCCGCCTTCAGCCCTGACGGGCACACCCTTCACATCGCCGACCCGACCACGCCGGTAATCGCCTACGAGAGCGCACCGGTCGAACGCCACCAACGCCGTCTCGTCGCCGCGCTGGCTAGGGGGCCGGTCGATCTCGCCTTCGCGCGCTCGGGCTTTGTCGCCGAACGCGCTCGGGAGATGATCCAGGTTGACCCCGAACTCTCCGACGATCTTCGCGCGATGGCTCTCGATCTCGTGAAGGCTCGGGGGGATGACCCCAATCACATTCACAACGCCGCACTGCTGCGCATGCCCCTCACGCCCTACGGCCCGGCGTGGGCCCCCCTTGTGGAGCAGATGAACGCGGCTGTGCGTGTGCTGCCGAACGATGCTGGCCTCCGTGTGTCGCTCGCGCTGACGCAACTGCGCGCAGGGATGGCGACTGAAGCGGCCGCGACGGCGCAGGACGTGATCGACGGCATGGGTGCCATCAACCACGAGCGGTGCGTCTGGGCGTGGACGATCCTCTCGCTCGCCCGGTCCGCGATGGATGAGCACGAGAGCGCCCGAGGGGCGATCGACCGCGCCTCGGTGCTGCGTGATGCTCTGCCCATCGCCGCACCGTACAGCCTTGTGCGGCTGATGGCCGAGGCTCAGCACGCAGCACTGGGTACCGACGACGGTGATGCCGAGCGATGACGTGATGGACATGGAGTTTGCGGATTGCGGGACAGCATGTGACGAAGCCACACACCTGCCGTTGTCAACCTCCTCCACCAGGGCTCGAACCTGGAACCTATCGGTTAACAGCCGATCGCTCTACCATTGAGCTATGGAGGAAAAGGATGTGTGAGACTGAGATGCTCTGTCCAGAACAGGGTATCGTGGATTGGGGTCCCTACACCTTGATGGCGTAGGCGGCGACCTTGAACGCGGCCTCTGCGAAGAGGGTGTTCTGCTTCCGGCTCCGCAGCGTGCTGCCCATGGTGCGTTTGATTGCGC
>CALDVP010000100.1 GCA_937924195.1 uncultured Lysobacterales bacterium | reverse complement strand
TAGTCGAAGCCGATGCGGTAGCCGTCCAGGTCCCGAGGCGGCGACAGCGCGGCGATCTCGCGCACCAGCGCCGGCGTCGGCTCGTAGTCCGCGTCCATCGACAGCACCCAGTCGGTCTCGACCAGGTCGAGGCCGGCCTGGCACTGCCGCGCGAAGTCGTCGAAGGGCCGCACCAGCACGGTGATCCGCGGGTCGGCGCGCAGCCGCTCGAGCGTGCCATCGGTGCTGCCGCTGTCGACCGCCACGATGCGCTTCGCCCAATCCAGCGCCGCCAGCGTGCGCTCGAGGTTCGCGATCTCGTCGAAGGTGATCAGGAGCGGCGTGACCTCGTCGAGGAAGTTCCCCGAAGCGGCCGCCACCGGATCTGCCGCCCGATCCATCACGCGCCACCACCGAAGTGCCGGCGATGCCATCGCCACGCGCTCTCGACGATCGCATCGAGATCGGTCCAGCGCGCCGCCCAACCCGGGAGCGTCGATGCCGGCGAGGCATCGGCGACCAGCGCCGGCGGATCGCCGGGACGACGAGGCGCGATCCGCGCCGGCACTTCGCGGCCGGTCACGCGGCGCACCGCATCGACCACCTCGCGCACGCTGTAGCCACGGCCGACGCCGAGGTTCGCGGCGCGCATGGCGCCCGGCTCGCAGGCATCGAGCGCACGCAGGTGGGCGTCAGCGAGATCGCAGACATGGATGTAGTCGCGGATGCAGGTGCCATCCGGCGTCGGGTAGTCGTCGCCGTAGACGTCGAGTCGGGGCCGCCGACCCGCGGCGACGTCCAGCGCCAGCGGGATCAGGTGTGTCTCGGGGTCGTGGTCCTCGCCGATCAGGCCCTCCGGATCGGCGCCGGCCGCATTGAAGTAGCGCAGCGCCACCGCGCCAAGGCCGTACGCGGCACAGTGCTCACCCAGCATCCGCTCGCCGGCGAGCTTGGTCCAGCCATAGGGATTGATCGGTCGCTGCGGCGTATCGATCGCGATCGGCACGCGCTCGGAGATGCCATAGATCGCGCAACTGCTCGATAACACGATGCGCGGAACGCCGGCCGCCCGGGCGGCGTCGAGCAGGTTCAGCGTGCCGACGACGTTGATGCGGTGGTAGCTCGACGGATCGCGCACCGACACGCCGACGTAGGCAAGCGCGGCGAAGTGCATGACCGCCTCGGGCCGATGGTGCGCGATGGCCTCGGCCAGGCGCGCGGGATCGAGGATGTCGCCGATCTCGAGCGGCCCCCAGCGCACCGCCCATTCGTGGCCGGTGGACAGGTTGTCGTAGGTGATCGGCACGTGGCCGGCCTCGGCCAGCGCCTTGCACGCATGGCTGCCGATGTAGCCCGCGCCGCCGGTGACGAGGACCTTCATTGGTGCCCGCGCTTGCGACCTGCGGACGCGCCCACGTCGGTAACCGCAAGCCTGTCGAGCGAACGAGACCCGCACTGCGGATCACCGTTCACGGCCTGACTCGATCGACCATCAGGCGACACGTCGACCGATGATCTGCTGATACAAAGCCGTCAGACGCTGCCCCATCTCGTCAACCGAATACTCGGCTCGAACCAGCGCCCGCGCCCGCTCACCGGCCGTCCGCAGATCGACTTCGGGGCCGAGCGCAAGGCGCAAGGTGTTCGCCAGGGATGAGGCGTCCGTGCCGCAGCGCCAACCCGCGCCGGCGTCGACGATGCGATCCGCCAAAGGGATGCACTCGGAAACCACCACCGGTACGCCCGCGGCCATGGCCTCGACCACCGCGATGCCGAAGTTCTCCGAATGCGAGGGCAGGACGAACAGATCAGCCAACGCGAATGCACTGGACTTCTCGTCGCCGCGGACCTCGCCGGCCCATGTGACGTGTTCGGCAACCCCCCGTGCCTCGGCATGGGCATGCAGGGCGGAAACATAGCGCGCATCTCCGGCGCCGCAGACCAGCAGGCGCAGGTCCCTTGCCTCCGCCACGAGAGCCGCGAAGGCGTCGATCAGCGATTCCAGATTCTTCTTCGGGTCGAGCCGTGACAGATACAGCAACACGCGGCAATCCCGCAGCGCCGGAAAACGCGCAAGCAGCACCTGCCGATCACCGGGCGCCTGGATCTCGACCCCGAGCGGAATCACGACGCCGCGCATCGGGATGCCCAGCGCCGCCGCCTCGTCTGCCTCCGCCTGCGAGGTGAAGTGAACTGCGGCCGCATCCCGCAGCAGCGGGCCCTCGATCAGCCGCAGCGACAGCCGCTTGAGCCAGGGCCGACGCGCGCGCATACCGTATCGGTTCAGCACGCCCAGTGGTCGGATCACGTAGGGCACACGATGGCGATGCGCCAGCCACGCGGCCAGATCCGACGCGAACGAAAACAGCGCGTGCACATGGACCACGTCGAATCGATCGACATGCCGAGACAACCACCGGGCCATCGACCACGATGGCTTGCCCGGTCGCCACAGACGACGGAAGCGACGCACCGGCGGATCGCCCGTGACCACACCATCAGCCTCGAACGCGGTCGTCACGCCCTCCACGTCGACACCGGCCGCCGCGAGTGCTGCGAGCATTCTCGGGAATACCACCGATGGTCCGCCGTCGGTCGGATCCAGCGAAGGGATCACATGCAGGACCCGCATCACCGGTCGGTGCATCCACTGGTGGCCATGTTCCTGACGACGGCGCCAATCACTCGGGTCGTCGGATCACCAGCAGGAGCCCTGCTCCGTCGCAGGGATCGAACGCCTGACTCTGCCGGTCCCACCGCGCAAGCCGATCGAGGCTGGTATCGGTCGTGACCAGGCAGGGTCGGTCCCCGACGACCGCTTCGGCGAAGCGGCGCGTGAGCAGAACCGGGTGCACCTGGCCCCAGGAGTTCTGCCAACCGCGCGGGTCGCGTTGCCGGTAGGCGTCGGTGCCGTTCGGCGTGAAGGCGACGATGATTCCGCCGGGCGCCAGCCGTTCATACTGCCATTCGATCGCTGCTCGCGGATCGGGCACGTGTTCGATCACGTGCGATGAGAACACTGCGTCGAACGCACCGTCGATCGCATCTTTGTCGGTCTCGACCCGCACGCCGAGTCGCTCGGCGAAGGCGGCACGGGGACGCGACACCTCGAAACCGATGGTTTCGAAGCCGGCCTTGCAGAACTGCCAGGTGGCGTAGCCCCAACTGGCACCGTAGTCCAGAAGCCGCGCCCCGGGCCGGATGCCGAGCGCAGCCAGCCGAGTGACATGCCAGGAAAAATCCTTGCCAGAACCGACGAAGCCGGTCCGGAGAAGTGCATCGAGTTCCGCAGCAGACGGCAACTCGGTCGTCAACCCGGGCTCGGCGTAGCCTTCCTGATAGAACGAAGTCATTTCGTCCGCGGACTCACGAGGATGCCGGTACAGGAGACCACAGTGGCGGCACGCGTGCAGCGTGTGGAAGCCCTTGCACGCCACCACTGGATCGCCTCGACCCAGGCTGCACGGGCAAGCCGGCTCCGTACCGATGCGCCCGGTCAGGCCATGCAGGAGGTACGGCAATTGAAGCAGCCGATGCCTGACTCGCGAAATCACGACGGCGCACTCTGCATCAGGGCGATCATGCCGGCTCGCTCGCCAAGGCGGCTCCGGAAACGCCGAAGTTAGCCAGCACCCGCGACAGCACCAGCAACGCATAGGCAAGCTGGAAATGGCGCAGCACATCGGTGGCGGCCCAGCGCGCGGGTGCGCGGCGCAGCGATGGCGGCAGCCCGCCCGCCATGCGTTCGACGAGTACCTGGTCGACCCCCTCGCGCAGACCTTCGAAATTGGTGAGGAGCCACTGCCAGCGCAGGTTGTAGGTCATGCCCACCTTGCGGCGGTCGGTGAAGCGTGCCGGCCAGCCGGCGAACAGGTCCTTGAGGGGCGCCTTGGTCCTCCCACCACGAAACAATCGTTCCTGCGGTAAAGATCGCGCATGCGCAATCAGGTCGAAGTCGAGCAGCGGACAGCGGATCTCGACGCCCTGCTCTGCGCTTGCACGGTCGACCTTCTGGAAGCCGTGCCCGAACAGGTCCCCGGAAACGCAGCGACGCGCCCAGCCGCCGAACCACGCCGGGGGCTCCATCCCGACGGTCGGACCTACGGCGCCGTCGTGGGGTTTGCGCACCCAGTCGTCCGGCGCGCCATAGCCGCAGAACACCTCGTCGCCGCCGTCACCGGTCAGCAGGACGCGGCTGGTAGACCCGACCGCGCGTACCAGTTCCCAGAGGTTGAAGAAGGAGATCATCGCCAGCGGCTCGTCGAGCCCATCGATGGCGCACATCAGGCGATCCGCCACGTGGCGATAGGGCCACGAGACCCATTCGATGTTCAACCCCAGCCGCCTCGCCGCCTCGCGCGCGTGGGCCTCGTCGTTGGCGCCCGGAATGAAGGAGCGCAGCGAATAGACCTGCAGGCGCGCGCCGCGGGCCCGCGCCTGTCGCTCGGCGATCATCGCGACCACGGTCGAATCGATGCCGCCTGAAAACAGCGCGGCCGGTGCCGGGTTGTTCTCCAGCCGGCGCGAAACGGCCTGCTCCAGCAGGTATCTCAGCCTGGAATCGGCGTCGGTATCGTCGGGCACATCGAGGACCGGGACCAACGGACTGATCCGGCATTCCGCCGTCAGCCGGCCGTCGAAATCGAAACTCCGGACCGTTCCCGGCTCGGCGTGGCAAACCCCTTCGAACAGGCCCTGCGGCGGCTCGATGTAGCCCTGCGCCAGCACCTCCCGCAGCGCCTCGTCGCGAATCTCGCCCGGCGCCGAGCGCAGCACCTGCAGGGCCCGCAACGAACTGCCGAACAGGATCGAGCCATCGTGGTCGGACCACAGCAGCAAAGGCTTCTTGCCCACCGGATCGCGGAAGACATGCACGCGCTCGCGGTCGAGGTCGACCCAGACGCCGCTGGCCATGCCGCGGACCTCGCCAAGGAAGCCGAGGCCATGCCGGGCAAGGCCGGCGAGCAGCACCTCGGTGTCGCTGTCGGTCGTGAACTCATGAACGCCCAGGCGCTGGCGCAGATCGAGGTAGTTGTAGATCTCGCCGTTGAACACGAGCACGTTGCATCCGTCGGGCGAAATGAAGGGCTGCATGGCGCGCTCGTCGGGATCGACGATCGCCAGCCTCGCGTGCAGCAGCTCGACGCGGGCACAGGCGCTGCGCCACGTTCGCCAGCCGTCCGGGCCGCGGCGGTGCAGTGCCGGCGCCGCATGCTCGACCGGCCGAACCGGGCGCAGTGTCCGTAGGATCCTCCCGACGAAACCGCACATGCTCAGTCGCTCCCGTCCGCCACATCCGCCGACGGCCGCGCAGCATCGCCCGCGCACAGCGCTTCCAGATTGTCCGCATAGCGCCGCGCGAAGGCCCGCCACGAAAGCGCTTCGCGATCGGCCTCGGTGAGTGACGCGAAGTCCGGCCCCGACCGGAGTCGAGCGGCGAGCGTGTCGAGACCCTCCGCCAGCGCATCGAGACATTCGGCGCGGACTACGGCGATGCGGTCCGCGAGGGCCGCCGTATGGCGCAGATCCTCGCCACCCGTGGCGTCGGTGCACAGCACCGGCAACCCGCTGGCCACTGCCTGGGTGATCACATTGCTCAAACCCTCCTCGCGCGAGGGCTGTACGAACGCGTCGGCCGTACGATAGATCGCGGACAGCGCCGACTGATCGACTTTCGGAATGTGGCGAAAGCGGGGATGCCCAGACGGAAACGGATAATCGCCGATCGGGCCGACGTGCACGAGACGGAAGCGCTCGTCGGCGCGAATCGCCCGCTCCAGCAGGTCGCAGCCTTTGCGCAGGCACCAGAGCCCCGCAAAGACCAAGGTCGGAGTCACCGTGGGCGGCCGCGGCGGCAGTAACGGAAACCGGGACAGGTCGACGCCGTCAGGATTGACCTTGATTTTGGCCAGGGCCTCGTGATCGCGTTCGAAGCTCCGCGCGACGTGGCGCGATGGCACTGCGATCATATCGGCCATCGCATAGCCCGCCAGCTCACGTTCGATCGCACGCTTCGACGGCCGCTCCGCGCCCGGCGTTCGCGCCAGGATCTCGTCCTGCGCAAGGATATGCTTGCTGCCGCGAACCAGCACAATCTTCGCGCCGAACCGCCGGCGCGCGGACTCCAGCGCCTCGAGGTAAATCCCCGACATCGCCACCAGAACCTCGCAGGGCTCGAGCGTGGCTTCGAGCGCGCGATTGAGATCGCGCCACAACCAAGCCTCGACCCGATCCTTCGCCACTTCAGGCAGCAACCGCTGCATGCCAACCCACGGCCAGACCCACCCGAGCATGCCGACATGCACCTTTGGCGAGAGCCCGAAGCCGACCGCACGCCGGAGAGGTACATGCGAGTGGAAGCGCACTGCGTAGCCCAGCGAATACAGCTCGCGGGCCAGATCGAGGACGTGGAATCGTCCGGCGGTCGCCAACGCGATATGCAAGGGTCTCAACGCGACGCTGCCACCCATCCCGACGATACATCAGCGTCCGAGTTGGCGAGAAAACGTGCCGAGTGCCGACGCACGTAACCCATCACAAAAAGTGACGTGACTTTTGCGACGACGAACGCGCCAACAAGGGATACCGACATCTCCATCAGGTTGCCGCCCGGCTGCAACAAGGCCATTCCCAATAGTCCCCCCATGAGGATCGCCGGCAGATCCTGGTAACGGAAACCCTCGATCAGCAACTTGTCCAGCCTTGCCAGAATGAAGCCCAGTAACAGGAAACCAAAGATGATTCCGTACCAACCGAAATTCATGTAGAACTCCAGGACGTGCCCGGTGCCCACGCTGGTGCCGTCAACGAAATGGATGCCGGTGAATTCTCTGACGAGGTCGAGACCTCCGCCGACCTGCGGTTTTTCAGGCCAGACGACCCGAGGAATCAGCGCCCAGAGGGGAACGGTCGATCCGAAATGGAGCTCGACATAACCGTCCTGGTGACTGAATATGCCAGCCCCGACGAGGAAGTTCTGGTTCAGACGATCGTCGATCACCCGGACCTGGTCGACATTATCGAATCGATACGGCTCGAGACGCTCGAAGATCTGCATCACTCGCTCGATCCGTTCCTCGAATGGCGCAGCACCCCAGACCGCCTCACGGATTTCGCTACGCTCAAGAAAGTAGGCCGCGCCTATCGACAGCCCAACGTATGCCACGAGCGGTGACACGGCAACAAAAAGTGCGCGTCGCGGCCAAAAGCAGTACACGACCGCGAGAATGCAAAGCATCCAGCCGACGCCGTAGCCCAGAAAACCGCCGATCAGCAGGGTAGACGCCGGTAGCAACGGCAGGAGCAGCAGAACCAAGCCAAGCTGCCTTCGATCCCGCCGAAGCGCGGCATCCCAGACGAAAAACCAGATCCCGAGGATCAGTAAAACGCCCATCGGCGAGACCAGTGCGCTCATCGAGGGAATGCGTGCCGCGATCGGCATGGCAACGAAATAGGCACCGACGCCAACGGCCAGCATCATCAGGCCCAAGGCGTGGTTGTTGAGTCGCGCTGCGCTGCCGGTAGCCCGGATTCGGCGACGCTCGGCGCGACCCGAACCGATCTCGAGCTGCTTGATCGGAGTTCGCGCCAGCAGCGAACCCACGAGCAGCATCAGAAGCCCCAGCAAGGTTGCCTCGAAGCCAATGCGAGTCTCGGCCTCCCCCGAGAGCTGGTCCGCCGCGCCCAGATAGTTGATGACGCCTGGCAAATGGAGTGCCGACAGCGTGGCCACGTAGGCCAGCAGCATCGGGCTTAGCCGCCCCTTGCGGCTGCTCGAATACAGAAAGGCTGCAATCAGCAGCAGCCACCAGAGCAATAGATCTTCCATCAGGTCGATCCTATATCGTTGAATTCCGTCGAGACGCGGATCAACTCGCGCAGCCTATCCCGGTAAGTATGGCCACCCGCCTCGATGCGGCGGCGGACGGCCGTCGCCAGACGCTGCCGCTGCTCTCCGTCAGCCACGAGCTCTTTGCAGATTCGTGCCGCCTCATCCGGCGATCCAAAGTACCGCACACTCTCGCCGTCGGCACCGAAAATCGCTCGGTGCTCGGACGTGTCCTCCACGACCAGGCAACCGCCCGCCGCCGCAGCCTCGAAGCTGCGCATCACATGGCCGTCCCGGTTCGCACGCCGGATCAGGATGAGATTGACCGGGGCACGCCGGGTCAACCAGACCACTTCTTGCGGAACGCGACCGCCGATCGAGAGGTCACGGGTCTCGCGCCAGCGTTCCCAGTATGAGCCCACCAGTAACGTCTCCGGGACACGGGCGCGGAAATCGGCGAAAAAATCGCGCCGATCCTTATCCCCGCCGCCGACGAACAACACCGTCCAGCGTCTCGCCGGCAGCGCCGCCGGGGTGCGTTCCACCAGCAGCGCATCGTCGTAGCCGAACGCGAGGCGGTGGACGGCACGACATCCCGCCCGCCGAAAATCGCCGACGTTGGCTTCGCGCGGAGTGAAGACATGGTCCCATTCAGGCAGCGCATCGATGAACCACTGCGCTCGAAGACCGGGATTCCACGGATCATCGGTCGAAAAGTTGGCAAGCCGCGCGCCAGTTGCTCGGATGGCCTTGACGGCGGCGCGCTCGAGGGGCGGCATGCCCGTGCCGATCACGAGATCCACCGGCTCGCGTGCGAGTGCGTCGACCACGTGCTCTGCGAACCGCCGCATATTTGGTGGCCGTCTGTCACGCCAGCGCCATGAGATCGCGCGAAGCCACCGCGGCGCACGGAACGCCTCGGACATGTCGAAGAATCGCGAGACCAGACCGAGCGCTCGCGCCGCCCGCTCGAGACTGCCGCCCACATTGGAGATCCCGGTCTGACCAATGATCGCGACCCTCGGTGGCGGGGACATCAGCGGGTCTCGCGACTCGACGAGCCGTTGCGACGTCTTTCGAGTACGTATTCCACGGCACTCGACAAACCCTGAACGGCGCCCTCGATCGAATAGTGCTTACGGACCCTGACCTCGGCGTTTCGCCCCATCGCGAGGACCCGCTCGTGGTCCATCGCCCAGCGTACAAGTACGTCCGCGAGTGCGTGCACGTCGCCACATCGAAAGGTTTCGCCCGTTTCGCCCTCGAGTACGAGATCGGGAGCGCAGCCGACCTGATCGCTGACGATTGCCGGCAATCCGCAGGCCATGGCCTCGTTGACCACCAACCCCCAGGTCTCGCCTTCATCGGATGGCAGCACCAGACCATCTGCACAGACGTAGGCCTCCGGCAACTCCGACTGATTGAGGAAACCCAACATCTTCGCCGGGATGCGGAGTTCAGCTGCGCGACGCTCGCAGCTTGCACGCAACGGCCCTTCGCCGACGATCAGCGCATACACCGACGCGCCCCTCTTCCGGGCGACGCTCACCGCTTCGATCAAATCGAGCGGTCGTTTCTTGGGCTCGAGTTTCCCGACGAACAGCACACATAGTGCATCGGTCGGCACGCCAAGCCCGCGCCGGAGGTCGGCACGCCGCTCGCGGAGACACGCGGTCGATCTCGAGAACCTTTCGTTGTCGACGCAGTATCGCGCATCGACGATTCGTGCATCCGCAACGCCCAGTTCACGGTAGAAGCGACGGTTGCGCTGGCCGATGGCCAGCACGATTTCCACGCGCTTAACGATCGCGCGCTGGCCCCAACGCACGAGCTGGCCACGTTTCGCGCGTGGCGTGGACTCCCCTCGCACGAGGACCGGAACGCCACGCATCCAGGATGCGCGCATTGCCTGGATCAACGAGACTTCCTGCCATCCCAGCACCAACGAGACATCTGGCCGAAAAGAATCCAGCAACGCGCCGATCCTCCGACTCGGTCGTCGCAGCCAGCGCGGCGCTGCGCGGCCGAAGTCGAATGTGTCGAGCACGGTCGAGTGGTAGCCCTCACGCAGTGGGACGTCCCACTCGAATGCAACGTCGAAACCGACGGCCTGGTCGACGCTGGTCGGGATGTACGAAAAAGCGACCAGTTGTTCGAACTGCCCAGAGTTCTCGATGGCCTGGAACCAAGGCGCCTGATATTGGATCGGATGCGTGGTGAAGACCAGCAGCCGCGGGCGCTCGCCAGCCGTCATCGATCGAGCCCCAGCTCGGCCAGCACCGGCGCGAAGGCGGTGTCGTAGTTCCAGGTGCCGAGCACCTGATGGCGACCGCGACGTCCCATGGCATGCGTCTCTTCGCGGTGCTCGAGAAACCATCGGATCGCCTCGGTGATCGAGTCGGCGCTGGTCGGATCACAGGCTCTGCCGTAACCCGGCACGACGAACACCGCACGCCAGTCCGCAAGGTCACTGACCAACAGCGCCAGTCCCCCGGCGAGATAGTCGAAGGCCTTGTTCGATGCGCCGGTCATATGCCGCATGTTGATGTCGCTGCTCGCGGATGGCACGAGCGCAAGGCCCACAGTGGCGCCGTCCATCAACGCGGGCAGGGCCTCCCGCGACACCTCGCCGAAGATCTCGAGCGCATCTGGCCTACCCGACGACTCGGCCGCATTCCGCAGGGCATCGAGATGTCCCCGGCCATCGGCGGTCTCGTACCCGACCACGCGTAATCGCACGTCGCTAAAGCGCAGCACTGCATCGAGCACAGTCCGTGGCAAACGGTCGGGCGTGATACTGCCGTGGTAGTAAAGGACCAACGGGCCCGTCCGCCACGGCGCGCGCAGGGGAACTTCGCTGCGCCGCGGCAGGTTCCAGACCGTCCTCAGCTTTTCAACCTTGAACGGGACCTCCGCCGCAACTTCGCGTGCCCTGCCTTCGTTCGGAAAGATTACGAGGCGCGCCCGGCGCAGGGCTGCCCGACGCGCCAGCCTCACGACGCGGTGCAGCCGACGCTCGCCGTTCGGACTGTCGTGTTCGTGATAGACCAACTGGGCCGCGACCATTCGCGACGCGACGAGGCCCGGCAGTGCCCCGAGCGGGTCGGAGGCGTAGACGATGTCGGGTCGGAACGCAAGGGCCGCCCGCATTGCCGCCGTGAGGTAGCGCGCGTAGCTCGCCGGGCGCATGACATGCGTCGGTCGTTCCGGAAGCGAGTCGACTTCAAGCCCGGGCACGTTCGGCATGCGCATCGCCCTTTCCGAGATCGGCGAGGACAGGAAGCGCACTTCGTGACCCCGCTCGGCCATCAGCGTACCGGCATGGATCAGCGGCGGATACGCCGCAGGGTCGGTGGCTTGCACGAACAGGATGCGACTCACGCCGGATCGTGCCCCGGTCTTCGCGCGACTACCTGGATCGACTCGATTCCTCGCAAGTCATCCCGACCGTCGATCTCGCCGCGCTCACCCGCCGCCACCAAGCTCGAACGCCGGAGATCGACCAGAGCCGCATTGCTGAATGCGCGGGCGAGTGAGACGAAGCCCAACGCCCGCCGGTGAGCCCGGCCCATTCGGAACGGCTGGCTCACTTCCTCGATTGGCGGTTCGAATGGAACTGAGACACCGACCGGCGTCCCCGGCGAACGGAAGAAGACATCATCACCATGGCGATCGCCACGGAAGTAGCGTCCGGTATCGGGGAGATCAGGCGCACGGTCCTCGCCGGGTGCGCGGCGCGGACAACCACTCGCTACTCAGCGCGTACCGCAGATCGCCGATCTGGCTGCGGGTCCCGAGCAGAAATCGCCTGACGAGCGTCATGCCGCCATCCCGCAGTCTTTTTTTGCGCCGCCATCCTGCCCCGATCCATCGATCAGCCGACGGTAGATGCCGATCATGTCCTGTGCGACCGTGGCCATCGTTCGTGGCGATCGAATTCCGGCACGCAAAGACGCGACCTGCCGACGATCGCGTGCAAGCGATGCGATCGCTGCGGCCCATGCCTTGACATCCGCGACCGGCAGCAGCAAACCATCCACGCCGTCGCGCACCAGTTCCGCGATGCCACCTAGCTTCGAGCCGAGCACCGGCACGCCCGCCGCAAAGGCCTCCAGCACCACCAGCGGCCCGGTTTCGAGCAAGCGCGAAGGCACCGCGATGAAGTCGTAGGCCGCCATCGCTCCGGGCACCGCATCCATGGCCAGCGGGGCGAGGAAGCGGATGCGGTCGTCCCCGGCGGCCTGCTCGCGCAACGCGGTGAGCCTATGCTCCGCGCCGGGCTGGACCACGCCGTGGATATCGAGCTGCACGGACACGTCCGGGATGGCAGCCAGCGCCTCGATCAGCACGTGCACGCCCTTGGTGGGGTCGATGCGCCCGAAGTACGCGATGCGCAGCGGGCCGCTCCGCGACTCAGGGCTACGGTCGGCCGGCGGCGCGATCGCCTGCACCAGCCCCTGTCGGCTGACGATGATCTTTTCCGGCGGCAGCCCGTTCGCGAGCAGCACCGCCCGCACCCAGTCGCAGACGGCGACGATGCAGTCGGCCTTGGCCATCGCGGCGCGGAAGCCGGCATCGCGAGCCACCTGCCGGGCGCGCGAGCCCAGAGCCGTGCCGGGGCGTCCCGGTATCGCCCGACCGAGGATGGCCGAGACCGAGGTCGGTACCGCCGCCAGCAGACCAGCCAGCAGCAACGAGCCCGAACGCACCTGATTGGCGCACATCGTGCACCGAAAGGCCCGGAACTCTCCGTCGCACGGCGTGGCGCCGAAGCGCATCATGGTTCCACGCGCGCAGGACAGCGTCGGCGTGTGGTAGGTCCAGACCACCGGGAGCCCGCGGGCCTTGGCCGCCCGCGCGCACTCCGCATTGACCGCGGGGCTCAGCGCGTGGAAATGCACGAGCGAAGGCCGAAGTTCGTCGAGCACCGCGGCGAACGCGGCGGCCGCGGCGGAAACCGGTTCGGCCGGGTACCGGTGCACCGGCGCCCCGTCGACCTCGACCCGGCCCGCCTCGCAACCCGGCGCCGCGACCGCTCCCGCGATGCCACGCGCGGCCAGCTCACGGACCAGCCCCCGGACGTAGACCTCGGTACCGCCCGAGGCATCCGGGAAGTAGCCGAATGGAACGTGCAGCACCAGTCGCCGTCCCTCCAGCCGGCGACCGTCCGCGGTTGCATCGATGCCGCTCAGGCAACGGCCTCCTCACCCACCCGCCTCGGCGGACCGAGCCGCACCCGACGGGTGCAGCAGGTCAGCGTGGATTCGCGATGCGCGATGATGAGCATGGTCTTCCGGCCGGCGAGCGATCGAATCGTTTCGATCACATCGCGTTCGGTCTCGACATCGAGCGCGCTCGTCGCCTCGTCCAAAACCAGGAACTCGCGGTCGTGGTAGAGAGCCCGCGCGATCGACACGCGCTGACGCTGACCTCCGGACATCCGCACGCCGCGCTCTCCCAGCCGGGTATCGAGCCCGTCGGGCAGACCCTGGAGAAACGCTCCTAGACGCGCATCCTCGATGGCGGTCAGCACCCGCCGGTCATCGATTTCCGCGTCGGGTACCCCGAGCGCGACGTTGCGACGCAGACTGTCGTCGAGTAGGTACGGCGTCTGCGGAATATAAGCGACCTTCGACTGCCAAGCACGCCGTACCGCTGCCAGCGGAATGCCGTTGACCAGAATCTCGCCGCTCTGCGGAATCAGAAGGCCAAGCAAAAGGTCCGCCAATGTACTTTTTCCGGCACCAGAGGGACCCATGAGCCCCACGATCTCGTTGGCATCGATGCGAAATTCAAAATCGACGAACACAGGGCCTTCGCTGCCCTCATAGGCAAATACGATACCCTTTGCCTCGATCGACCGGAAAGAACCGAGATCGCTTGAATCGGCGACCGGCGAGACTGGAAGCGATCCGCTGGAACCACACTCCGGTTCGAGATCCTCGGCCAGGATCGAGACCACGAACCGATTGATCCGAAGGCTATTGAAATTCGCCAACAACGCCGTCGATGCGGGCATCAGCCGCACGGCCGACGCACCGATCACGCCAAGCAGTGGGATCAGAGTTGCCGCTGTTTCCGACGATGCGCGGGTCACGAAGACCAGGGCGACGAGAAACACGACGACTGAAAACTCGATTCCGTGCCGAGGTATCATTCCGAGAACCGCCAAGCGCGCGTGAGTGTCGACCATCGCTTCCGCGGCGCGCGTCATTCTGGACAGAAAGTAATCTTCGCAACCGATGACGCGGATCTCGCGCAGGCCGCCCATTGCCTGATTCACGGCATGGATCACCTCACCATGCAAACTTGCCTGAGCCCGGTTCAGATTGACACCACGCACACGCACGTAGGCATGGACACCGAGAAAGGCCATACCCAGGACCACCGCCAACAACACGAAGGCGCGCCAGTCTGCAATCAAAATCAACATTCCCAGCGCGAGGAACACCAACCCATCAGAAACGAGACGCAATCCCGAGCCGACGAACCCGTTCGAGAAGTTGCTGGCGTACCAAACGAGCCGATTGATGAGCTCGCTCGAGTTCTGTCTGAGGTACCACTGATAAGAACGGTGCTGGTAGGCCGACAAGAGCCGAGTCATCAGCTCGGCCTTGATGGATTCGCTCATTCGCGCAATCGAGCCCTGAACGATGAATGTGGCCAACGCCTTGACCGCGAAAAGCGCTATCAGGATCACTCCGAGCACACCCAGCGGGTCTGTACCGAGCAGTTGCCGGAGCGCAACCGGTAGCCATTGGAGCAGGCGGTCATCACCGACGATCAACGCCAGAAATGGCGCGATCAGTGCCACGCCGATCAGATCAAGAGATACCGAGATCAGCATCAACAGCACGATGAGCGGCGCGCGCCGGAGATTCCGTCCGCCGACCAGTCGAAGCTCCGCCCATAGCTTCCGAATGCGATTCATCGAATGCCCCAAGTCACGGCCGCCATGCGAGGCGCGACAGACGACTCCCGCTGGACGACTGCATGTGACCGTCAACCAATCTCGCGCCGCGCCTGCAGAAAAAAGCGCTTGAGCGACTCATAGGTCTGACGCGGCAGATACGTGGCAGCCCAGCGCCGTGCCGCGGTCCAGTTGTCGCGATGCCACGGGTCAGACACAATTGCCGCACGATAACACCGCCTGGCGTCGATACATCGGCCGTATCCGAAGAAATTGTCCGCAATCACCCGATACCATTTCGCGTAGATGCGCCTTCGTCGCGCCGCCTTTGCCTCTGCATGCCCCGGCTCCGAGAAGAACTTATCGAGGACGCGCAGATAGATCGCCTCGCCCCAGCCCTCGCGCATCATCGCGACGTGCATGCCTCCCGGATGGACGCGATAACCGGCGTGGACGTGATCAGTGAAAGCGATCGGTCCGTATTCCGCGATCCGCAGTGCTACGTACCAGTCGAAGAAATGCATATCCGCAGGAACCGGGAGTGCATGCTGCCATGCCTCACGGCGTGCGATCAGTGTCGGCGCCGACAGAAAATTGTCCTCGAGCAGTTCGAGGAAGCGGTCGCCGCAGTGCGGGCCAGGAGGCAACGCCGGATGGCGGGCAGAAGATGTCACCCTCCCCGCCGAATCGATCAGCTCGATCCGCCCGTAGGCTGCGACCGCCGCCGGATGGCGCGCGAATGCAGCCATTGCATGCGTCAGGAAATCCGGACGATAGCGATCGTCGCCGTCGAGGCGCGCCACGAAGTCGCCGCGCGTCTCCGCGAAGGCACGATTGAAAGTCTCGGCAGCCCCAAGATTGCGTTCATTGACGATCACGCGCAAGCGAGGGTCGTCGAAGGACCGGGCGATCGCCGCGCTCGCATCCTGCGATGCATCGTCGATCACCAATATTTCCTCCGGCGCAGGGTCGCGCAAGGCCAAAACCGACTGGATCGCCTCTGCAAGGAAGGGCGCGAAGTCGTAGGACTGGACGACGATCGAGATCGACACGTCTTCAGCCCTTCGGCGTCGCGGGAACACCCGCAACCATCACGCCGGAACGCACGTCACGGCACACGCAGGCCCCAGCAGCCACCACGGCACCCGGCCCGATCCGCAGCGGCGACCCGGGGCGTCCGTTGATGATGGTCGCGCCGATCCCGATGAAGGCGTGCTCGCCGATCTCGACGTGCCCGGCGATCCGGACGCCCGGTGACAACGTCGCGAAGTCGCCGATTCGGGCGTCATGATGAATGAGACAACCGGCATTGATATGAACATGACGGCCGATCGCGATGTCGCAGGTCAAGACGCTGGCGGCACAAACCACCGACCCCGGCCCGAACTCGACTCGATCCGATCGTTGAACCGACGGATCGATCAGAATCGCCGCCGTCGCGCCGGCGGCATCGAGCCGCCCAGCAACGCGCTCGCGGGCTCTCGAATCGCCAATGGCAACCACATAGTCGACGCCAGCGAGGCGACTCCCATAGGCGTCGAGAGGTTCAACCGCAATACCGTCGATCTCCCGAGGGGCCGCCCAGCCCGCCTCGACCGCGACCCGCACATGGTCGAGGTGCCCCTGGATTCGAGATACCAGCCAGAGCAATTCGCGCGCATGCCCACCTGCGCCGATGATCAGTAGCTGGCGGGCCATGGATCCCTAGCCATGCACGACGCTACTGGCCGGTTCGCGGTCCGTGTTTCGCTCATTTGGCCGGCCGTCGCGAGCGTCGCACCACGCGTACAGTACGCCCTCCCAATGGACCGGGCTGTGCTGCGCAAAACCGAAACGGTAATTGGGCTCGAGCTCGCGGATCAAACGTGGCAATTCTATGAGATGACCGCGATCATGGTAAGCAGAAATCACCAGCCGTGGCCGGTGGCGGCGAATGAGATCGGCTGCGCCGCGGAGTGCAGCCGGCTCCGAACCTTCGATGTCCATCTTCACGAGATCGACATGATCCAAACCCCACGCCGTGATGAAGTCATCGAGGCGAATGAAGCGCGTCCTCGAATCGGCGCGGAAACCGGCGTGGATCGCCTGCTGGCGGCCGAGCTCCTGCACCTGCGGCGGATCGCAGGTCGAGTCACCCACCGCGCTCGAGACACTGACGACTCTCCCGTGCAACGACGGGTTGGCCGCGAGCTGCCGTTCGAGATAACGGTGGTGCAGCGGCACCGGATCAAACGCGAATACGCGCCCTGAAGCGCCGACGAGTGCGGCATACAGCAGGCTCATGTCGCCGACGCACGAACCGCAGTCGAACACGATGTCTCCGGCACGAGCACGACAAACTCGAGCGGCCCCATCCGGGAAATACTGACCGAAGCGCTCGAAAAGTCGAAACTGGAGATCGGTCGTGAGCACCTCGAGCTCCCCGTTCGACCCGATTAATCGAAGTCTGAACCACTCGAGCGCAAGTCCCATGTAGTCGGCGGCCAGCTCGGAATCGACGAAGGCACGTCGACCGAGCATTTCCACTGGTGCCTCGAGCTGCGGGCGATGCCGCACACGCCACGGCCCGACCAGCAGTAACTTCAAGTGCATGTCGAACGCCTGACGGCTGGCCTCATCGGCTAGCGCGTCGCGCGTTCGCCATAACGCCTCCTCGTTGGCACGCAGCCAGCGGATCGCGCCCGAATGGCCGGGCAGAAGCCGACGCGCACGACATCGGAGATTGGCCATTGCCAAGCGCCAACCCGTAGCCGCCGCTGGTCGCACCATCCGCTCGTACCACGACCACGGGAAATCATCGTCGCTGCGCCCGCTCTCGCGCATTCGTAACGCAAGCAAAAGATCGCGTTCGAGCGCGAGCCGCCAGACGCGGCCCAGGATCGTTGGCGCGGTGGCGGTCATCGGCAGGACCGCGCGACGAGCGCCGCGATGTGTTGAACCTGAGAGATGGCTAGGGTGGTCCCGGTCGGCATCACGATGACGCGCGCCGCGACCGCCTCGGTCTGGGGCAGCACAAGCCCCGCATGTGGTTGCAGATCGCGATACGGCTTCATGCGATGGCAGCCCGGCCAGAAGTACTTGCGTGCCAGTACGTTGTGACGGTGCAGTTCGGCCACGATTTCGTCGCGCGTTGCGCGGCATTCCGAGTCGACCTCGACGATCACGTATTGCCAGTTGTTCCGCTCAGCTGCATCGTAGGGCATCAACCTTAAGCCGGGCACGCCGTCCAGCGCATCACGGTAGGCGAACCAGTTACGGCGGTTGGCCTCGATCACGGTATCCATGAACTCGAGGTTGACCAGGCCCATAGCGGCGCAGATCTCGATCATTTTGCCGTTGGTGCCAGGGTGGATCACGTTGTCGAAACCGGCAAAGCCAAAGTTGCGCATCAGGCGCATGGTCTCGGCCAGCTCGTCGTCATTGGTGACGACTGCCCCACCCTCGAAGGTATTGAAGAACTTGGTGGCATGGAAACTCAGTACCTCGGCGCGACCGAAGCAGCCGATCATGCGACCGCCATACGAGCAGCCGAACGCGTGCGCAGCGTCGAACATCAACGCCAGACCATGCTCGTCGGCGATCGACTGCAGCGCCTCGACCGGCGCGCCGCGACCCCACAGGTGGACGCCGATGATGCCGGTGGTGCGCGGCGTGATCATGCGGCGCACGGCATCCGGGTCGAGGTTGTGGGTGCCAGGATCGATGTCGGCGAAAACCGGGGTGATTCCTTGCCAGTGGAGGGCATGGGCGGTCGCGATGAACGTGTACGACGGCACGATCACTTCGCCCTCGAGCTTCAGCGCGCGAATCGCGATCTCGAGCGCGATGGTGCCATTGCACATCGCGACGCAATGACGCACGCCGAGATACTCGGCCACCCGTCTCTCGAATTCTTGGACCAAGGGCCCGTTGTTGCTGAGCCAGCGCCGGTCGAACATCTCGCCGGCCAGCTTCAAGAAGGCTTCGCGGTCGCCTATGTTCGGCCGGCCGACGTGGATCGGTTCTGCAAACGATTCGACGGTCACGATGTCAACTTTGGTAGGTACGCAAGGCCAGAAAGTTCGTCTCGTGGCTGTCGACGAACCCAGTCGACCCTAGCGGCGTGCGCCCTCGACCCCGATCGACCACGTCGAATATGGAGAACCCGGCCTCCTGCAGTCGCTCGAAGATTCGCAGCCGATCCGGATCGCTGTGCCAAGACTCGAAGAACACGGCCCGGCAACGGGTCAGCAACCGCAAGGCGCCCGACAACACTGCCAGCTCGTGGCCCTCGGTATCGATCTTGAGCACCAGCCAGGCGGAGCCTTCGTCGAGGTCCATCGAATCGAGGGCGACGATCGGAACTCGGATACGATTCCACGTCGATGGATCGGCATGCGTGATCCTTTCGGGGCGGAGCGTACCCAGCCATTCCTGACCATCCGGATAGCAGAGCTCCGCCTCGCCCGGGGCATCGCCGGCGGCGGACGGCATCAGGCAATCGTCCCGCCATCCATTCAATCTGCAAACGTACCGAAAATACGAATGACACTTGGGATTCGGTTCGAGCGCCAACACGGTGTGACCCGCCCCGAGATGCCAGAAACTGTGCCACCCAAAGTTGGCTCCGACGTCGATGAAACGGATCGCCTGTCGCTGCGCACGGGCCGAACGTGTCAACCGACGATACTCGGCTTTGACACCCGCATCGTGTCCCAGCGCCCCCAGCGCTGCGGCCCAATCGAACGCCGCGTGATCCGCTCGAAGGGGAAGCACGTAGCTCGACGGTCCGTCGGCCACATGCCACTCGGAAGCCCCGAAACGACATCCCCGACCCGCGCTACCCGCCGACTGGCGGAACAGCGCAGCACGCCGCTCGGGTGACAGCCGATTCGCCAGTCGCTCGAACAGCCGCACACCAGCGCGACTTCGGAACAGACTGCGATCCAGTTGAGGTCGAACGCGTCGCGTGACCCGGTTGTCGATCAGGCGCTCGCACAATGACCGACCAGCGATCAAGAGGCGTCCCTCGAGGCGGGATTCGATGCGACGATCGCGCGCGCGCGTCGAGCGAAGATCGCAGGCGCAAAGCGTCGTTGCACCTCGCTCGCTAGCGTCACCGACCCACTTAGGGATTCGTGCGCCGTTCGCTTTGCGAACAGAGCGATCTGCCGATCGGACAGGGCGCCGGAGGCCGATCGACTCGATCCGATCTGCGCTGTGCCGAGCCTCTGCATCGGCACCAACGCATCTCGATCCCCCTTCGCGCCAAGCCCTAATGCCGGCGTCCCGCAAGCCATGGCTTCGAGAAAAGTGATGCCGAATCCCTCCCCACTCGATGGCATCACGAACAGATCGGCGGCGCGGTAGAGATCGGGCAAAGCTTCGGCGTCGACGGCGCCGAGAAAGCGGACCCGGTCCTGGACACCCGCCTCGCGAACGAGGTCCTCCAGTCGCGGGCGATCATCGCCCTCACCGGCGATCAGGTACATGGGGTCAAGGCCTTCGGTGAGCAGCCGCGGCAGGGCAAGGATCACGGACTCATGACCTTTGTAACGCTCGCTCGCTGCGAGCCGACTGACCGTGAGCAGCGCAAATTCGTGCCCCAATCCGAAACGGCGACGCGCCAGAGCCCGATCGCCGGGTGTGAAGCGCGCGGACACGGTATTCGGCAGCACGACGACTCGATCGGGCTCGATCGCAGCCCAGCGCAGGACCTCGGCACGGGTATAGCGACTGACAGCCAGTATCAAGTCCGCAGCTTCGGTTGCCCATCGGATCAAGGAAGACGGCCGCTGCCACGCCTCGATCCCGTGAGTCTGCACGATCAGCTGCGCGCGGCAGAATCGCGCGATCAGCGCCGCGAGCGGCGCCATGTAAAGATGACCACAGAACACGAGCTTGGGTCGATGGCGGATCGCATCGACCACCGCCGATGCGGTGTAGCGCCAACGTCCGGCGCGCGGCGGCGACTGCCACGATCCCGCAGGTAGGTCGGTAACCGTATCCAGTGCATGACGCGGCAGGATGCGAAGGACGGCGATCGGCGAGAGCGCGGTGAGAAAATCCCGGTTGTACTGGGCGATGCCGCCGCGTCCGCCCCAGGCGTCCGTGACCAGCGCAAGGACGCGCATATCCTTCACGAACTTGCGGCCACCGATAGACCGAAGGGCCTGACTTTCTCTGCCAGCTGGGAGCCATCCAGCCGACAGAAGAGCCAGTTGAGTTGCGATGGAACATACTCGAACTCGCCGCGTAAAGACGGCCTCAGATCGCGATCGACGATGTAATAAGCGCGCCAGCCCCCTTCGTCGATGAGATACTGCACGACACCGTCGCGAACTTCACTTGCCGTGATCTCCACCACCAGCGCCTCGCATCGCGCCATGGCGCTACCGACACCGCGGATGGCACAGAGGCCGTGACCTTCGACGTCGATTTTGGCGACGAAACGATCTATACCCCATCGGGCCACGAGCTCGTCGATCGTGATCAGGGAAACATCGACTTCCGCCCGACGATGCCCGGCCGCGAAGTTCGTCTCCAAGGTCCCCATGAGTGGATTGTCGAGATTGCGCATGAACCGGGCGGTTCCGCAGCGATCGGAGACGGCGGCTTCGATCACTTCGATGGTCGAGAGACCGTTTCGGGCGAGGTTCTGGCGCAGGACGGCAGCGAGCTCAGGGTCGGGTTCGATCGCGATGACCCGCCGATACCACGGTGCGACTGCCAGTGAATGCACACCGCGGTTGGCCCCTACGTCGAGAAAATCGAGTGAAGGGTCCGCGAATGCGCGCGCAGCCCCGATCGCACCACGATCGGTCGGCTCATCGAGTGGTCGTCCGAAGGCCTCGATCGGCGCGATCAGTGGCACTTCCCAACGCAACTTACGATCGATGCCGAGGTTGCTCATCACGCGACCCGAGACGCCGCGTGATAGCCGACGCCACACCCGCAGCCAAGTCCGTGACTTCATGGCGGGCGGAGCCAGGGCGCCGACGCCGAGCAGCTTGTCGATCGTGTCGATCACGCGCGGGCGATCTCGTGCGCCCACGCGCGAGAAGCCTCCCCCTTGCTGAGCAAAGGCCGGCTCGAGCCATTTTGCACCATCGAGCCAGCCAACCATGCCGCGGTCGGGACCCCGAAGCCGGTCTTGGCGCGATCGACGACGGCGGGCGGCAGCGGCTTCGACGGCGTCTCGGCGAGCGCGCGCTTGCCGTCCCCGGGCGCAAGGCCGGCGATGCAAGGGGCGATGCGTTCCAGCAGGGTCGCATCGACCAGCGGCGTGCGGATTTCGAGACTGTGGGCCATGCCGGCCCAGTCCGAATCACGCAGCAGCTGGTCGCGCATGTAGTGGCAGGACTCGAGCGCGGCGACGCGGCCGTTGTCGCTGCCGGGATCGGGGTCCAGCGTGGCCGCGAGGCGCTGCATGGGCTTCAGCCGACGCAGTCCTTCGATGACCAATTCCGGATCGAGGACCGAGGCCAGTTCCTCGGGCATGTGCAGGGCGCGCTTGGCGAACCAGGCACCTTCGAAGGTGCGCCCGTGGCGCGGCAGATGGCGCAGCTTCGGCTGGCAGCGCACCAGGCCGGGTGCAACCAGAGGCAGCAGGCTCGAGACGATCGCGGCTGAACCCGGAATCCAGCGCAACGGGCGCAGCCGGCGATGCCAGCGGGGCACGTCGACGAAGCTGGGATAGCCGGCGAGCAGTTCGTCGCCGCCGAGTCCCGACAGCACGACCTTGAGGCCTGCTTCGCGCGCGGCCTTCGACACGAACCAGGTGTTGACGCCGTCGATCGAGGGTGTGTCCATCGCATCGAGGATATGCGGCAGGTCCGCGCGGAACTCGGCTTCGCCGACGGTGCGTACGATGTGCTCGGCGCCGTAATGCGCGGCCACGGTGGCGGCCAGCGGGGCCTCGTCCTCGGCGCTGCCGCGGAACTCCTCGAAGGCCAGCGTGATCGCGCGCGGCGG
>CALDVP010000099.1 GCA_937924195.1 uncultured Lysobacterales bacterium | reverse complement strand
GGTCGCCGCGCGCCTCCGCCCGACCGGACACCGCCCGTCCGCCCTCGCGCCGCCCGCACGGCCGCCGCTACCGGTACGGATCCTCCACCCGCGGCCAGTAGGGCGTCGCCAGCTTCGTGTAGGGCAGCGCGGCGAAGTCGTGGTCCATCGCGCCGGGCGCGCCGACATAGCGCACGGCCGACGCGATCGGTGCGAACCCGGCATAGAAGTGCTGCGATGACTTCACGACCACGAGCTTGAGGCCGCCGAGCGCGAGCCCCAGCCCCTCAAACCCGTCGGGATGAAACCCCTGCTGGCGGTTGGTGATCAGCAGCAGATGGATGCCGTCCGCTTCCACCCAGGCGGAGGGTCCGAACGAGGCGCGGCTGCCGGAAAGGCCGGACTGCTCGTGGTTGTCGGCGACCGCGCGCACGACGACATCGAGATCGGCCGGCAGGCCCGACATGGTGCCGCACTTGCCGCCGACGCGGAGCCGCATCCGCGCGCCAGGGCCGGCCTCGCGGCAGAACGATACGGCGACGGGATCCCAGACCGGTCCCACCGCGGCGCCCTGCGCCTTGTGCGCGAGCAGCCGGTGGATGAGGAACGTGCTGTCGGACGGGGCGCCGCCGCCCGCGTTGTCGGTGACGTCGGCGATCACGACGGGCTTGCCGCTGTCGGCAGCGAGTGCGGCCGAGATGACCGCGTCGGCGTCCTCGAGCTTGGGGTGGGTCTCGTGGCGCATGGTCCAGAGCCGCGCGCCGAACTGCTGTGCGAGACGCGCGGCTTTGGCTTCGTCGTCGTCGGCGATCACGAGCATCTTGGCGCCGACATCGGGTACGTCGGCCCAGGGGAAGCCATGACCGAACGAGACGGAAAGGACGCCGTCCTTCCCCTCAGCCGCCGTCATGTCGGCGACAAAGGACTTCATCGGCTCGACGGGGGTGCGCCACATCGAGATCATGCGCAGATCGTGATAGGCGATGCGCGGACGGATCTCGCGCTTCGCGGTGCGGAGCGCGAGGTCGTAGAGGTCGTTGGCGCGATCGGCGATGTCGGTATGCGGATACTCCTTGAACAGCACGATCAGGTCGGCCGCCTGCCGCATCGTTTCGGTCAGATGGCAGTGCAGGTCGAGCTCGATGCCGACCACCGCGTCCGGGCCGACGATCGCGCGCACGCGCGCGAGGGTGTCGCCCTCGCAGTCATCGTAACCGTCGGCGACCATGGCGCCATGCATCGAGAGCAGCACGATGTCCACGGGCATGGCGGCGCGCAGGTCGGCGAGGATCATGTCGCGCAGCTCCTCATAGACCGCACGCACGGTGATGCCGGCGGGCTGCGCCGCGGCGGCGAGGCTCTCGGCGATGTCAATCCCGTCCGCCTCGGCGCGGCCGCGCCAGACCCGCATCGCGAGATTCCCCCAGCCGGGCGGCTGGCGCGAGGCGTCGTGGCGGAAGTAGCGGTGGCCCATGAAGGCCTCACGCCCGGTCGGGATCGGCGCCCAGGTGTTCGTTTCGGTCGCCAGCCCCGCCATGAACAGCTTCATCGTCGCTCCCTCAGCGCGTCGTCAGGACCGCCAGCATGACAAGGCCGAGCGCGATCCGATAGTAGCCGAACGGCGCGAAGCCGATCCTGGCGATGAAGGCGAGCACCAGGCGCACCACGGCGAAGGCGACGACGAAGGCCGCGGCGAAGCCGATCGCGATCAGCCCGGCGCCGTCCCAGGTGAGGTCCGACCACTCGCGGTAGAGGCTGTAGACGGTGGCGGCGAACATGGTGGGAATGGCGAGCACGAAGCTGAACTCGAGCGCGGCGGGGCGGGCGATGCCGAGCAGCAGCGCGCCGATGATGGTGGCTCCGGAGCGGGACGTGCCCGGGATCATCGCCAGCACCTGGAAGAAGCCGATCGCGAGAGCCCTGCCCGCGGAGATGTCCTCGACCCGATGGATGGTCGGCTCGCCGCGGAAACGCTCGATCAGGATGATGGCGATGCCGCCGGTGATCAGCGCGGCGCAGACGACATAGGGGTTGAACAGGAAACGCGTGATCGGGCCATAGAGCGTCGCGCCGAGCACGAGCGCAGGCAGGAAGGCAAGCAGCAGATTGCGCACATAGAGTCGCGCCTCGCGATCGGTGACCATGCCGATGGCGATACCCCAGAGCTTGCGGAAATAGATCGCGATCACGGCGAGGATCGCGCCCATCTGGATGACGATCTCGAAGCTCTTGCCGGGTGTGCCGGCAAATCCCAGCAAATCGATCACCAGGATCAGGTGGCCGGTCGAGGAGACCGGGATGAACTCGGTCAGGCCTTCGAGGATGCCAAGCAGGATGGCCTGCCACAGGTCGGATTCCATGCTGTCTCCGGCGCCGTCGGGTCAGCTGCGCGCTGCAAAGCGGCCGCCGCGGCGATAGCGGGCGAGCCACTGGTCGATCACGGCGTCCATGGGCGTGGGATCGATGCCCAGCGCTGCAAGGCCCGGCAGCGCGGGGTCGGCCACATTGTCGCGCTCCAGCATCGCCAGCTGGTCGAAGGTGAGCGGGGCGCCCGGCAGCCAGCCAAACATGGCCAGCGCGCGCGCGCCGACATCGGGGACATCCACCAGCGGCTTGTCCTGCCCGGCCGCAGCGGCGATCCGCTGCATCAGGTCGCGCATGG
>CALDVP010000098.1 GCA_937924195.1 uncultured Lysobacterales bacterium | reverse complement strand
GAGCGTCGCGCTCCCCATGACTGAGCGCGACGGCGAGCTCGGCGGCGAGCAGCCGCTGATCGAGCATCTGGTCGAGCTGCGCGCGCGCCTGATCCGCGCGGCGGCAGCGGTGCTGGTCGTGTTCCTCGGTCTCGTGCCCTTCGCTCACCGGCTGTACGCCTGGCTGGCCCAGCCGCTGATCGAGCGCCTGCCCGAAGGCACGCAGATGGTCGCGATCGACGTCGTGACCCCGTTCTTCACGCCGATCAAGCTGGCCTTTTTCACCGCAGTCTTCGCAACCGTACCCTTCCTGCTATACCAGGCGTGGGCTTTCGTCGCGCCGGGCCTGTACCGGCGCGAGCGTCGCTTCGCCATGCCGCTGCTGGTCTCGGCGATCGCGCTGTTCTACCTCGGCTGTGCGTTCGCGTACTACATCGTGCTGCCGCTGCTGTTTGCCTTCCTCACCGGCATCACGCCCGAAGGCGTGTCGATGATGACCGACATCAGCCGCTACCTCGACTTCGTGCTGGTGCTGTTCCTGGTGTTCGGGCTGTGCTTCGAGGTGCCGGTGGCGGTCGTGATCCTTGCGCTGCTCGGCGTGGTTTCGGTCGAGCAGCTCCGGCAGGCGCGGCCCTATGTGATCGTCGGCGCGTTCGTGGTCGCCGCGATCGCGACGCCGCCGGACGTGCTCTCGCAGATCCTGCTCGCGGTGCCGATGTGCCTGCTCTACGAACTCGGCATCGTTGCGTCGAGGCTACTGACCCGCGGTGACGCGCCGGCCGCGGGCCCGGCCGACGCCGGTCACTGAGGCCTGTCTAGCCAGCCCCGGAATGGAGTCCCGACCGTCGCCGGCCGGGGCTCTCCATGGCATGCCTGCCGTCCGCGTCGTCAGGCGGGCGGCGGGGGCGGCAGCTCGACCGTGCCGGTGCCATAGACGTCGCGCCAGATCACGTAGTGCGCAACGCCGAGGAAGGCGTAGAGCAGGGCCATCGCGGCGATCGGGCCGATCAGCGGGATCAGGCTCAGGATCGCGATGATGATGACGAAGCCGATGCCGAGGACCAGCGCGAAGACGATGATCGGCACCAGGTTCGCGAGTGCGGCCGAGAAGCTCTCCTTCATTGCCGGGAACGCGGCCTCGCCGTCGAACATCACCTTCGGGATCGCGAACAGCACCGCCATGAACACGGCGATACCGGCAACGATGCCGGCCAGAATCAGGATCAGGGCGCCGACGCCCATGGCGCCGAGGATCGCCGTCGAGTTTGTGTTGGCGCCGAGTGCGCCACCCATGATCGCGCCGCCGACGGAGATCAGCGCGACTAGGACTAACAGGACGCCGGCGGCGACCTGCGGCAGGCACAGCGTCACCAGCGGGCCGATGCGGCCCGGCTCGTTGAAGCCCTGGAACAGGTGCTTGATGTCGGCCTGGCGGCCCTGGTCCTGCTCGCGCGCGGCGTAAGCGATGCCGGCGTAGAAGGTCGGCAGTAGCACTACCAGCGCGAGGCTGCCCAGGAGCGGGACGATCGCGATCACGCCAAGGATCAGTCCCATCACGAGAAACGCTACTGGGTTGCCGCGGATCACCTCGATGATCTGCTTGATCCACTCGATGCCATGGCCGGCGTCGACGGTTCGATAAGACATATGCTCTCCCGCAGTCGATGCGCGCTATCCGCGCCCCCCGATGATACGCCCCGCTTGCGGCGATCGTGCACGGACGGTCAGCGTCGCTGGCAGCGGGCGACGAATCTCCGCAGCACGGCGCGTGCCCTGGGCGCCGCCGACACGTCGCGACGAAGGCGTCGCGGGCACTGACCCTCCTGGCGGATCGCGTCGGCGCGTGCGGCGATGTAGGCGCGCATCGCCGCGGTCGAGAACTCGGGATGGAACTGCACGCCCCACGCCGAATCGCCGATCCGGAAGGCGTGGCAGTCGTCGAGCGACGATCGCGCCAACACGAGCGCGCCGGCGGGAGGCCCGACCACGCTCTGCCGGTGCGTGGCCTGCGCGTGGAAGCCGCTGCCGTTCGGGCCGAGCAGCGGATCACCGGCCGCCTCGGGGCGGGTCTCGACCCAGACCGTGCCCATCTCGCGACCGCGCGGGTTCCAGTCGACGCGGCCCCCGAGCGCGTGCGCCAGCAGCTGGTGGCCGTAGCAGACGCCGAGGACCGAGTGGCCGGCTCGCGTCGCGTGGCCCAGCCAGGCGGCAGCGGCCTCGCTCCACGGCTCGCGGTCGGTGACCATCGCTCCCGAGCCGGTCACGATCGTGCCGGCGAAGTCGCGTGGCTCGGGCAGGGCGCGGGCATACCGCGCATCGACGACGTGGACCGCATCGCGCGGCAGCCCCATCGCAACGCGGAACCAGTGCGGGAAGTCACCGAGGCGCCGCCGCACCGAGTCGATCGCGCTGCCGGTGGCCAGAATGAGGAACGGGCGTCGGGAGTCCATCCGCGCTAGCGTAAGGCAAGCCCCGGGCCTGAACTTCGGCGGCGCCCGCAGGTCGCACGGATCCGCGCCCGCCCGGCGAGCCTCGCCCACCCCGCTACGCTCCTGCCATGGTCCTCGACTTCTATGGGCTCGCCGAGCCGCCGTTCTCGCTGACACCGGATCCGCGCTTCGTTTTTCTCTCGGACCGGCATCGCGACGCGCTGGCCCATCTCGTCTACGGGATCGGGCACGGCGGTGCAGGCGGCTTCGTGCAGCTGACCGGCGAGGTCGGCACCGGGAAGACTACGCTGTCGCGGCTGCTGCTCGAGCAGCTTCCCGATCACGTGCGTCCCGCACTGATCCTGAACCCACGGCTATCGCCGGTCGAGTTGGTCGAGGCGATCGCCGAGGAGCTCGGCGTCGACGTCTCGGCCGTGCGCGGCAGCCCCAAGGGTGTCGTCGACGCGCTGAACCAGGCGCTGCTCGACGCGCACGCCGGCGGGCAGGGCGTGGTCGCGATCATCGACGAGGCGCAGAACCTCTCCGACGAGGCGCTCGAGCAGGTGCGCCTGCTGACCAACCTCGAGACCGCGCGCCAGAAGCTGATGCAGATCGTGTTGCTCGGCCAGCCCGAACTGCGCGACAAGCTCGCGCAGCCGCACCTGCGGCAGCTCGCGCAGCGGATCACCGCGCGCTACCACCTGGTACCGCTGGACGCCGATGAGACCGAGGCTTATCTGCGCCATCGTTTCGCGGTCGCTGGCGGCAAACGCTTTCCGTTCGCCCCGGACGCGGTGCGCGCGCTGCATCGCCACTCGGGCGGCGTGCCGCGGCTGATCAACATCCTCGCCGATCGGGCGCTGCTGGCCGGCTACGTCGCCGACGCCGAGACCATTGGTCGATCGATGGTCGATCATGCCGCGCGCGAGGTGCGTGGCAATGCAGGGCCAGGTGACAGCCGGAGCCGAGGCTGGCCTTTTGCGGCAGCGGTCACCGTTGGCGCGATTGCGGTCGCGATCGCGTGGTGGGCGCTCGGGCCCGATGACGGACCGCCGTCGGCCACGAAGGCGCTGCGGCCACCGACACCGACGGCTTCGCCGGCCGTCGACGCGACGGGGACCGGGAGCTCCGAGGCGACGGACCCGGTCCGCGGCGCACCCGCCGCCGGCCCGGACCTGCTGGCCGACACCATCGCGACCGCCGACCCCGCGGCGCGCGAGGGCGTCTGGCGCTCGCTGCTCGGTCGCTGGGACGTGGTCGCCGCGGAGGCCGCGGACACCGTGGTCGCGGCCCGGTGTCCCCCGCGGATCCGGGCCGGGCTGCGCTGCACCCGGGTGTCACAACCACTGGAACGGCTGGCCGTGCTCGATCGCCCGGTGGTGCTGGTGCTGCGCGCCGCGGCGGGCGAGGCCCACGCCCAGCTGGTCGGTTGGCGTGGCGATCGGGTGGTCGTCGATCTCGGCGACGGGCTGCGGGAAGTGCCGCGGTCGCGCCTCGCCGAGGCTTGGTCCGGTGAGGCCCTCGCGCTGTGGCGCGAAAGCCTGCCGCTTCCCGCAGCGATCGCTGCGGGCGATCGCGGCGCCGCGGTCGCCTGGGTCCATCGTCAGCTCGGGCGCTT
>CALDVP010000097.1 GCA_937924195.1 uncultured Lysobacterales bacterium | reverse complement strand
CTGCCGCCGGAGCCGTCGCGCGCGCCGCCCAGGTCGTTCACCACCACCTTCGCCCCGCGCGCGGCCAGATCCAGCGCATAGCGCCGGCCGAGGCCGTTGCCGGCGCCCGTCACGATGGCCACGCGGCCGTCAAAGCGGATGGTCATGTCGGAAATCTCCCCTTGGCTGTCGCCCGCCTCCTAGGCCGGGGCCGGGCGAGGCGGCAAGGGCTCAGCTCGCCATCTTGAGGGCGGCCTCACTGTCCAGGGAATAGCCGGCCGACCGAACGGTGCGGATGAGATCGGGCAGGTCGTCGCCGTTGATCGCCTTGCGCAGGCGCCGGATGTGCACGTCGACGGTGCGCTGCTCCACATAGACATCGCGCCCCCACACCGCGTCCAGCAGCTGCTCGCGGCTGAAGACCCGACCCGGATGCTCCAGGAAGTGGCGAAGCAGGCGGAATTCGGTGGGGCCGAGCTGCACCGGCATGCCGTCACGCGTCACCTTGTGGGCGCTCGTGTCCATCACGATGCCGCCATATTCCAGATGCCCGCCCGACAGCGCCGGGCGCAGCCGCCGCAGCAGGGCGCGAACGCGGGCGACCAGCTCGCGCGGGGAAAAGGGCTTGGTCACATAATCATCGGCGCCGGTCTCCAGCCCGCGGACCCGGTCGCCTTCCTCGGCGCGCGCCGTCAGCATGATGATCGGCAGCGCCGCCGTCTCGGGCGCGCGGCGCAGCCGCCGGCACACCTCGATGCCCGAGAGGTTCGCGATCATCCAGTCGAGCACGACCACGTCCGGCCGCTCCTCCTCGGCCAGCACCAGGGCCTCCTCGCCATCGGGGGTCGAGACCACCTCGAACCCTTCCTTGTCGAGGTTGTAGCGGATCAGCTCCACCAGATTGGCATCGTCTTCCACCAGCAGGATCTTGGCGCGCACGGGCGGTCTCCTCGGCTGATCAGTCATGGTCGGGGCGGGCGGTCATCGTGGCTGTCTGGTCGGTCTTGGGCCGGTCGGCGACATGCTCGCCAGTCACGGAATAATGCACCATTTCGGCGATGTTCGTCGCATGATCGCCCACCCGTTCCAGGTTCTTGGCGATGAACAGCAGGTGCGCCGAGGGCGTGATGTGATGGGGATTTTCCATCATGTAGGTCAGAAGCCCGCGGAACAGCGAATTGTAGAAATCATCGACCTGCTGGTCGCCTTCCATCACATGGTGGGCGAGCTCGGGGTCGCGGTCCACATAGCTGTCCAGCGCATCGCGAACCATGGCGGAAGCGGCGCGCGCCATTTCCGGAATGATGACGCTGGGGCCGACGGGCGCGGCCTGCGTCAGGACCGGCACACGCTTGGCGATGTTCTTGGCATAGTCGCCGATGCGCTCGATGATGGCGGAAATCTTGAGGGCCGCCACGATCTCGCGCAGGTCATCGGCCATGGGCGAGCGAAGCGCGATGATGGTAACAGCGAGCCGCTCGGCCTCGGCCTCCAGCCGGTCGAGTTCGGAATCGCGGGCGACGACGGCAAGCGCGGCATCGGCATCGCGCCGGACGAGCGCATCGATCGCTTCGCCGATCTGCGCCTCGGCCATCCCGCCCATCTGGCCGATCAGCGTGCGCAGCGCCTCGATCTGCTCGTCGTAGGAGCGCACGGTGTGAGCCGCAGGCGGGTCGGACATCGCCATCAGCCATATCTCCCGGTGATATAGTCCTTCGTCCGCGTCTCGCGCGGGTTGGTGAAGATCTCGCGCGTCTCGCCATATTCGACGAGATGGCCGAGGTGGAAGAAGGCCGTCCGCTGGCTCACCCGGGCGGCCTGCTGCATGTTGTGGGTGACGATCACGATGGCATAATTGCCGCGCAGCTCGTCGATCAGTTCCTCGATCTTGGCGGTCGCGATCGGATCGAGCGCGGAGGCCGGCTCGTCCATCAGGATCACTTCCGGGTTCACGGCGATCGCGCGCGCGATGCACAGGCGCTGCTGCTGCCCGCCCGACAGCGCCGTCCCCGAATCCGCAAGCCGGTCCTTCACTTCATCCCACAGGCCGGCGCGGCGCAGCGACTGCTCGACGATCTGGTCCATGTCGGAGCGCGTGCGGCCAAGCCCGTGGATGCGCGGGCCATAGGCGACATTCTCGTAGATGCTCTTGGGGAAGGGATTGGGCTTCTGAAACACCATGCCGACCCGGGCGCGCAGCTGCACCACATCCATGGCTGGCGAATGGATATCCTCCCCGTCGAGCAGGATTTCCCCCGTCACCCGCGCGCCGGCCACCGTGTCGTTCATCCGGTTGAGGCAGCGCAGGAAGGTCGACTTGCCGCAGCCCGAAGGGCCGATGAAGGCCGTCACCTCGTCCGTCGAGACATCGATCGAGACGCCCTTGATCGCCTCGAAGTCGCCGTAGAAGACATGCACGTCGCGCGCCGTCATCTTCGGGCGTTGGGTCTCGGCCCGGCTGCCGGCGGCAGCCCCGGTCACGGCAATCTCTTTCACCAGCGCACCTCGAAGCGGTTTCTCAGATAGATGGCCAGGCTGTTCACCGCGAGGAGGAACAGCAGCAGCACGATGATGGCGCCGCTCGTCTTCTCGACGAAGCCGCGGCTCACATTGTCCGACCAGATGAAGATCTGGACGGGCAGCGCAGTCGCCGGCTGGGTCAGGCCCTGCGGCACGGATGTCAGGAAGGCGCGCATGCCGATCATCAGCAGCGGCGCGGTCTCGCCGAGTGCGCGGGCCATGCCGAGGATGGTGCCGGTCAGCATGCCCGGAAGCGCCAGCGGCAGCACATGGTGAAAGACAACCTGGACCGGGCTTGCCCCCACGCCCAGCGCAGCGTCGCGGATGGACGGCGGCACGGCCTTGATCGCGGCCC
>CALDVP010000096.1 GCA_937924195.1 uncultured Lysobacterales bacterium | reverse complement strand
GGGACGATCAGCCCCGTCTCCTCGGCAAGCGGCACGAAGGTCGCCGGTCCCACTTGCCCGAGCTCGGGGTTGCTCCAGCGCAGCAGCGCCTCGACGCCGGTTATCTCGGATGTTGCCAGCGCGAGCTTCGGCTGGTAGACGAGGCTGAACTCGCCGCGTTCGAGCGCCTTGTGGAGCTGGTTGACCATGCCGGCGCGCCAGCGCGCCTGCGTGTCGAGCGCCGGCGAATAAAACTCGTAGGTATTGCGGCCCTCGTCCTTGGCCCGGTACATCGCAGTGTCCGCGAACTTCAGCAGATCGGTCGGGATCTGACCGTGGTCGGGATACAGGCTGATCCCGATCGACGGTGAGATCACGACCTCGGTGTGGCCATCGATGTAAAGCGGGTCATGGAACACGTCGATCAGCTTGCGCGCGATGGACTCCGCTTCGGAGCGGTCCGTGAGGTCCTCGACGACCACGGTGAACTCGTCCCCACCGAGTCGCGCAACCGTGTCGACATCGCGAACGCTGCCTTGGATCCTGACCGCGGCGGCCTTCAGCAGGCGGTCGCCCGCTGCGTGGCCGAGCGAGTCGTTGACGTGCTTGAAGCGGTCGAGGTCGATGAACAGCAGCGCGACGCGCGTGTCGTTGCGGCGGGCGCGGATCAGAGCATGCGCCAGCCGTTCGCCCAGTAGGGTCCGGTTGGGCAGGCCGGTCAGCGTGTCGTAGTTTGCGAGGTAGCGCAGTTCCTGCTCGGCGCGCTTGCGGTCGGTGATGTCGGTCAGTACCCCGACGAAGTGGGTGCGCTGGCCGTCGGCGATGGTGACCTCGGACAGCTCGAGCCAGCACAGGAATTCATCGCCATCCTTGCGCCGCTGCCAGAGCTCCCCGCTCCAGTGGCCGGTGCGGCTCGCGGTGGCGCGCAGGGCGGCGTGGAAGTCCTCGTTGTGCTGGTCGCAGTCGAGGATCGAACTTTCGAGCCCGAGGATCTCCTCCTGGGTGTAGCCGGTCATGCGGGTGAATGCTGGGTTCACCGAGGTGAATCGGAACTCGAGGTCGGTCACGGCGACTGCCTCGGACATGCTCCGGATCACCTCCTCGGCGATGCGGCGGTCGCGTTCGGCGGCCCGGGTCTCGGTGATGTCGCGCGCGGTCCCCGCCACCCGCAGTGCGCCGCCGTCGGCGTCGCGCTCGACCACCTTGCCGCGCGAGCGGACCCAGATGTAGCGGCCGTCGGCGTGGCGCACGCGATGCTCGGATTCGAAGGCCTCGCGCTCGCCGCGGAGGTGCTCGCCCAGGATCCGCTCGACCCGCTCGAGATCGTCCGGATGCACGGCATGACGCCGCCAGTCGTCGCCTGAGATCGTGTCTTCGTGCGCGGCGCCGAGCAGGTTGTCGGCACCGATCCGGAACAGCTTGCCGGCGCGCATGTCCCAGTCCCAGAACTCGTCGCCCGAGCCCCAGATGGCGACCCGCAGGCGCTCCTCGCGCTCGCGGAGCGCCGCGGCGTGGGCCCGCTCGCGAGCGACCCGTTGCTGCAAGGCATAGAGCACGGCCGCAAGCGCGAGCAGCATGGCCAGCGCCGCGGCCGCGCGGGCGGCCGGCGTCTGCCACCATGGGGCCGCGACGACGATGCCCAGTTCCAGTTCGTTGGCGGCGGGGGTTTCCCGACTGTCGAATCCGCGCACGCGCAGCCGGTATTCGCCGGGCGTCAACTTGCTGAAGGTGACCTCGTTGCGGGTTCCGAGCGACTGCCAGTCCAGGTCGATGCCCTCGAGCCGGTACTCGAAGGCGTTTCGGCGCGGCGAGGCCAAGTCGAGCACGGCGAACTCGACCGACAGTGGGCGCTCGCTCGGTTCGAGGCGCAGCGTAGGCAAACCGCCGGAGTCCGCCATCGCAATTTCGCGGTCGCCGATCGTGATCCGCGTCAGTGCAAGCGGAGCGGGCTCCGACGCCGGGCGCGCGACTTCGGGCGCAAACAGGTTCAGTCCGCGGAGGCCGCCGAAGGCGAGTCGCCCGTCGGCGAGCGCCAGCGCGGCGCCACCGTTGAACTCGAGTCCCTGGAGACCATCATCGTCGTCGAAGCGTTTGAATCGGCCACGGGAAACGTCCATCCGTACGAGGCCGCGGTTGGTCGACAGCCACAGGCGATCGTCGCCCACGGGCAGCAAGCCATAAACGACGTTCGCCGGCAGGCCGTTCCGGGGCGTCCAGCGTTCGAAAGCCGGCGTGGCGCGCTCGCGCTCGCTGGCAGGAAGGCGCGAGAGCCCGCCATGCGATGCGAACCACAGGCTTCCATCCTTGGTCTCGACGATCGCGCGGACCACGTCCCCGGCCGGCGTGCTGGTGGACGCGCCGGCCCTTGGCATCCGCGTCACCTCACCCGACCGGGGATCGAGTCGATCGAGTCCGCCGAGCGTGCCGACCCAGAGCAGACCCCCGTGGTCGCGATACAGCGTCAGCACGGTGTCTTGGGACAGGCTGTCGTCGCGTGCCGGATCGTGGCGCCACGCCTGCTGGCTGCCGTCGGACGTCCGCAGACGGACGAGCCCGTCGGCCCAGGTGGCAAGCCAGACGTGGCCGTCTTCGTCCGGCAACACCAGGCGCGCGTGTGCATCGCGCGGCGTGGGCCCGCGCGCGTCCGGCCACGCAAGACGCGCGCTGCCCGAAACCGGATCAAGGTCCAGTACGCCGCGGTTCGACGGTAGCCACAACCGGCCGCCGGGCATCGGCACGATCGCGTTGATCCGCAGGTCGGTGTTGCCGGCGCCATCCGGGAGGACCGCGAGCAGCGCGTGCGTGTAATAGGTGATGCGCCGCGTGTCGAGGTCCAGGCGTTTGAGACCATCGCCGTCGGTGCCGATCCACAGCGCGCCGTCCGGCGCCTGCCAGAGACTGCGGATGTTGTTGGTTGCGACGTAGGGACGCTCGGGGTTCTCGTCGGTGACGAGGGTGAAGCTCGCGCCAGAGGGATCGACCCGAATCAGGCCGCGCGACTCGCCGCCGATCCACAGCAGCCCGGAGCCGTCGGGCAACAGATGGCGAACCCCGTCCTCGGGCAGGCTGCCGGCGATGCGGCGGTCGTGGCGCAGGCGCTCGATGACCCCGCTCGCGGGATCGACGATCGCGAGTCCGGCGCCGAAGACCGCCAGCCAGAGCCGCCCATCCGGGGCTTCCGCGATGCCGTGGACCGGTTTGCCCGCGGCCGGCTCCTCCGGCGCTGGCCAGACGCGCGCTGCGAGCCCGTCCGCGTCGATGCGATACAGGCCTTCGATGGTTCCAGTCCACAGCGTGCCATCGCGGGAGACGTAGAGACTCAGCACGCGCGGCAAGCCGCCGGCGACCGGATTGGCGGCGCCCTCGGCGCCGTCGATGCGGACGATGCCGCCCGAGGTGGCGGCATAGACGGCGTTGGCGGAGGCAACGGCGATGGCCCGCGGCGCCACCAGATCGAATCCGGCCTCTGCGTCCTCGAGCCGAAGCACGATTCGGCCATCGGGCCCGAGGCGCTCGATGCCATGCGCCGACGCGATCCACAGCGCGCCATCGGCGGTCGACGCGAGCCCACTGACGTGGCCCCGAGTCGACCGCGATGCCGGATCGCCGATGGTTTCAAAGTGCAGCCCGTCGCGGTCGAGGCGCTGCACGCTGCCGCGCCCGCCCCCGACCACGAGGCGGCCGTCGGTGTCGACGCCGATCGCCGAGACGTAGCCATCGGCGAGCGACTCCGGATTCTCCGGGTCATGGTCGCGCAGCACGAAGCGGTAGCCGTCGAAGCGGTGCAGGCCGGCCTGGGTGCCGATCCAGAGAAATCCGTCGGGGCTGCGCGCCAGCGCCGTCACCATGTTCTGCGCCAACGGCTCTTGCGGGGTGATGACCTCGAAGTAGTAGTCGCGCACTACCGCGCTGGGCGCCGCGCCGACGCGGCCGTGCGCGGCCCCGGATGCGCCCAGACTCGCGGCGATGAGCGCGCAGAGCCACGGCCCGATCGGGTGCCACCGTGCGTTGCTGAAAAGAGATCGACTTCGACCTGGCCGCGCTGTCGCCAAGACCCGGTTTCCCGAAGCAGGAAGGCACGTGGGAGAATAGCGGCGGCCACGGCGGAGTGGCCGCGCCCGGCGGCCGCCGCTGAAGGCTCGTCGACGGAGGCATCGATGCGGGAACCGGATTACGACACGCTATCGCGCACGCTGGATCGGCTGGAGGCCGGCATCGGCGCGGCAGAACTCGACGGCGCGCTGGCCGGCTTCCTGTGCGCGGGCGGCTCGACCAGCGCCGATCGCTGGCTGCCGAGTCTCGCCCTGGCCGACCTCGACGAGACCATCGACGACGCCCGCGATCGCGACCTATTCGGGCGGCTCTACAGCGGCCTGTCGCGCGACCTCGACGGCCCGGAGCTTGCCTTCGCGCCACTGCTGCCGGCCGACGAGGCGCCGGTTGCCGAACGCGCTGCGGCGATGGTCCAGTGGTGCCGCGGCTTTTTAGGCGGGCTCGGACTCGCCGGGGTAGATCTGGAGGCCGGCCTCGCCGGCGACGGTGGCGAGGTGGTCGGCGACTTCAGCCGGATCGCGGCGACCGAGTTCGACTCGGGCGACAGCGAGGCCGAGGACGAGGAGGCCTACGCCGAAATGGTCGAATACATCCGCGTCGGCGTGATGCTGCTGCACCAGCAGCTGGCCCGCACCGAGCCCGAGGCGACCCGGCATTGATTCCCGCCGCCGAGTACAAGCGCCGCCGCCGCCATCTGATGCAGGCGATCGGGCGCGACGCGATCGTCGTGCTGGCCGCGGCGCCCGAGAAGATTCGGAACAACGATGCTTACTATCCGTACCGGCAGGACAGCGACTTCCACTACCTGACCGGCTTCGGAGAGCCCGAGGCCGTGCTGGTGCTGGTGCCGGGGCGGGAGCAGGGCGGCGAGATCCTGTTCTGCCGCGACCGCGACCCCGAGCGCGAGCGCTGGGACGGTCCGAGGCTCGGCGTCGAGGGTGCCGAACGCGAGCTCGGCATCGACCATGCGTTCCCGATCGACGACATCGACGACATCCTGCCGGGCCTCCTCGAGGACCGCTCGCGCGTCTATTACCACCTTGGCCGCGAGGCCGACTTCGACCTCCGGCTGATGGGCTGGGTCAACCGCGTGCGCGCGCGCGTCCGGGTCGGCGCGCGGCCACCGCACGAGTTCGTTGCGCTCGGTCACGTGCTGCACGAGATGCGTCTTTTGAAGTCTCGCGCCGAGATCCGCACGATGCAGCGCGCGGCGAGGATCGCCGCCGCCGCGCATGTTCGTGCGATGGGCGCGGTGCGTCCCGGTCTCACCGAGGCGACGGTCGAGGCCGAACTGATGCACGCTTTTCGAAGCGCCCACGCGGTCCCGGCTTATGAGCCGATCGTCGCCGCCGGCGCCAATGCCTGCGTGTTGCACTATCGTGCCAATCGCGCCGAGCTGCGCGACGGCGACCTGCTGCTGATCGACGCGGGCGCAGAGTTCGAGTGCTACGCATCCGACATCACCCGGACCTTTCCGGTCAACGGGCGCTACTCGCCGGAACAGCGCGTGCTGTACGACCTCGTACTCGAGGCACAACTGGCGGCGATCGACGCGGTCCGTCCGGGCCACGCGTGGATCGCGCCGCACGAGGCCGCAGTCCGCGTGCTGACGCGCGGACTGGTGCGGCTCGGCATGCTCAAGGGCTCGGTCGAGGCGAACCTGCGCGAGCACGGGTATCGCCGCTTTTTCATGCACAAGACCGGACACTGGCTGGGCCTCGACGTGCACGACGTCGGCGACTACCGGATCGACGGCGAGTACCGCGAGCTCGAACCCGGCATGGTGCTGACGATCGAGCCCGGGATCTACGTCGATCCGGGCGATAAGTCGGTCGACCGCCGCTTTCGCGGAATCGGCATCCGGATCGAGGACGACGTGGTCGTCACCCGTGGCGATCCGCTGGTGCTGACCGGCGACGTGCCGAAGGACCCGGATCGAATCGAGCAACTGATGGCGATCGCGCGCGGGGCGGAGTCGCCGCGCGCTTCGGCGGTTGCCCTGCCTCGGCCGCGTCGGGTCGGCGGTCGCGGCGCGCGGACCTGAGGTCCGTTCCGACCGGGCGGCTCAGGCCGCCGGCCGCTGCAGGCTGGCCAGCAGTTCGCCGAAGCGGGCGCGGATCGCGCGCTCGATCCCGGCCGTGTCGAGCCCGGCTTCGGCCAGCAGTTCCTCGCGGCTCGCGTGCTCGAAGAACACGTCCGGCAGGCCGAGCTGGAGCAGCGGTGTCGACACGCCGTGCGCATTCAGCAGTTCGGCGACCCCGCTTCCGGCGCCACCTGCGATCGCGTTGTCCTCGAGCGTGACCAGCGCGGCATGGGTGCGCGCGAGCTCGAGCACGAGGGAGTCGTCGAGGGGCTTCACGAAGCGCATGTTGACGACCGTGGCGCCGAGCGACTGACCGACGCTCTCGGCGGCCGCCAGCGGTGCGCCGAAGGCGAGCAGCGCGAGGCCGGCACCCTGGCGCCGGATCTCCGCCTTCCCGATCGGCAGCGTCTCCAGCGTCGGCTCGACGGCGGCCCCGGGGCCGGTGCCGCGCGGATAGCGCACCGCGGCCGGACCGGCGTGGCGGAAGCCGGTGCTCAGCATCATTCGGCACTCGCGCTCGTCGGCCGGCGCCATCACCACCATGTTCGGGATGCAGCGCAGGTAGGAGAGGTCGAAGCTGCCGGAGTGGGTCGGTCCGTCCGGCCCGACCACGCCGCCGCGATCGATCGCGAACAGCACGTCGAGCCCCTGCAGCGCGACGTCGTGGATCAGCTGGTCGTAGGCGCGTTGCAGGAAGGTGCTGTAGATCGCGACCACCGGCTTCATGCCGCCGCAGGCCATGCCGGCGGCCAGGGTCACCGCGTGCTGCTCGGCGATGGCGACGTCGAAGTAGCGATCCGGATACTCGCGGCTGAAGCGCACCAGCCCCGAACCCTCGCGCATCGCGGGGGTGATGCCGGCCAGGCGCGGGTCCTCGGCGGCCATGTCGCACAGCCAGTCGCCGAAGACCTGGGTGTAAGTCGGCTTTGCGGACCCCGGCTTCTTGACCACGCCGACCCTGGGGTCGAAGGGGCCGACCGCGTGGTACTCGATCTGGTCCTGCTCGGCCAGCTCGTAGCCCTTGCCCTTGGTCGTGATGACGTGCAGCAGCTGCGGCCCACGCAGACCCTTGACGGTCTTCAGCGCGTGCAGGAGCGACGACAGATCGTGGCCGTCGATCGGCCCGGTGTAGTGGAAGCCGAACTCCTCGAACAGCGTGCTTGGCACGAACATGCCCTTGGCATGCTCTTCCCAGCGCTTGACGAAGCGCCACAGGAGGCTGCCACGCGGCATCGCGCGCTTGGTCGACTCGCGGAGATCGTTCAAGCGACGGCTGGACAGTAGTCGCGCCAGCATTCGAGTCAAGGCGCCGACGTTCTCGGAGATCGACATCTGGTTGTCGTTGAGGATCACCAGCAGGTCGGGCTCGGGATCGAGGCTGCCGCCGTGATTCAGGGCCTCGAAGGCCATGCCGGCGGTCATCGCGCCATCGCCGATGATCGCAACGGTTCGCTGCGGATCGCCGCGACGCTGCGCGGCGATCGCCATGCCGAGGGCTGCCGAGATCGAGGTCGACGAGTGACCGACGCCAAAACTGTCGTACTCGCTCTCGTGGCGCGCCGGGAACGGTGCCAGACCGTCCTTCCTCTTGATCGTCTCGATCCGGTCACGCCGACCGGTCAGGATTTTATGCGGGTAGCACTGGTGTCCGACGTCCCAGACCAGCTGGTCGCGGGGCGTCTCGTAGAGCCAGTGCAGGGCAACGGTCAGCTCGATGACGCCGAGCCCGGCGCCGAAATGACCGCCCGAGCGCCCGACCGACTCGATCAGGTAGTCGCGCAGTTCGGCCGCCACGGCGGGCAGCTCCGATTCCGGGAAGCTGCGCAAGTCGGCCGGAGAGTCGATGCGGGCGAGCCGCGGATAGCGCTGGTGGTCGATCATCGTTCGCGGCTCCAAACCGCGATTGTCCCGGGAGCTGGAGGCGCCGGCAAGGCGCGGCGGGGGCACCTGGGGCGCCAGCGAGGGCTGCCAGATGCGCGGCTTGGCGGGTGAGATTCTTCCTCACCGGCCATGCAGGGCCCGCGCGGGCGTGACCGGCATCTCCCCCGGCCGCGAAGATTCGTGTTGTAATCGAAAGAGTCGCCGATCGCGCCGCTCGCCTGCTGCGAATCGGATGGTCGGAGGTCTTTTCGATGCGTCGATGGAATCGGCTCGTGTCTGCGGGTTGCGTGTTCGTCCTGGGCGTGATGGTCGCAGGCGGCGTCCACGCCATCGACGTCAGTGTCCCGCCGGTCGACCTGGTGCGACCGGTCGATGGCACGCGCCTCGAGGCAGAGAGCGGGACCACGACTCTCCGACTCAACGATCTGCTGCTGCGTGACTACGGCGTGCGGCTGGTCGGTGAGGTCGGCAAGCGTGACGCCGATGGCTTCCGCTCGGTCCGCGCTCCCTTTGCCGGCACCCTGGCCTTCACGCCCGAGGGCGCCGGCATCAAGGGGTTCCACGCGGGCAGCGCCGAGGTGCGTTGGCCGGTTCGCTGGATCCGGCACGATGGCGCCAAGCTCGCGCTCGGACCCTTGCGGCTGGTGCCGGGCGCAGGCGACGTGCTGCTGCGGGCCATCGATCGCGATGGGGATCCGCTGTTCGAGTTCGCGACCGTGCACCACAAGCTGCACGGCGCGGTGCGGGTGCAGCTTCAGAATGGTGACATCCGGATCGCGCCCAAGCTCGCCGACTGGCTCGGTCTGCCCGAAGTCGCCGGGGTCGCAATCGGCCAGTTCGATCTCGATGCGACCGTGCGCGCGCCCGACGGCTTCACGGCCCTCGACCCCAAGAGCTGCGCCTTCGTCTACTGGCCGCGCAGTCACAAGCCCGGCGTCGGTGACGTCGAGGTACGCACGCAGCTGCTCCGTCTCGGAGATTCGGCGGGCGGCAGTCTCGTCGCGCAATGCCAGGGCGGCTGTTCGGGCAGCTCGACCAATCGCAACGTCAAGATCACCCCGGGCGCCACGATCGGCAACGACACCGATCCGATCGCGGCGCATGTGCCGTGGTATCCGAAGTTCAGCACGTTGGGGAGACCCGGCTGGCCGCAGCAGAACCCGCCACCCGGCGTCGGTCAGCCCGACTACCCCTACCAGTCGCTCGACCAGCACCCGATGCTGGTCTGGGCCGTCTACCGCATCAACCAGCACGGCCAGATCGAGCAATTGGGTCGCTCGGGCGTCAAGCATGCCTTCCTGACCATCAACCGGAATTGCCTGCCGGGCTGCCATGTCAACGGCAACATTCTTGGTCCAGGTTGCGACGACATCTACTCCACCGGCAACAACGATTCCAATACCGCGCTCGGCCTGCGTCGCGAGATCGACCCCGTCGGTGGTCGTTGGGGCCGCTGTCAGTCGACTTTCGATGCGAACTGCGATGGTGTCGATGACGGCAACGGGGGTGCTACGAACAACTTCGACCGGCGCCTGATGGCGGTCGAAGCCGACCTGTCGGCCACCCTCAACCCGGGCGCGCAGTACTTCATCGAATCCTGGTACATCGTCCGCGACCAGAAGAACCCATTCACCGCGATGGGCTCGCAGCAGTTCACGCCGACCTTCACGACGGTCTGGACGGTGCCGGTGGTGACCACGGGCCCTGGCAACTTCCGCCGCGGGCCGACGATCGATCGCTGGGTCGACCCGGCCGATCCCGGCCCGAACGCCAGCACGACGCTGGTCGAGACCGAGACGGGTCGCTTCAAGGTCGCGGTGCGCGTGATCAGTCTGCCCTCTGGGCGCTACCGCTACGACTACGCCGTTTACAACGCCGACTTTGCGCGCGTAATCGTCCCACCCTCGGGGCCCGGCAGCGCCGAGCCGAATCTATGCATCGCGTCGAACGCCGGCTTCGGGGGCTTCCGGGTGCCGCTCCAGCCGGGCGATACGGTCGACAACGTCACCCACTTCGACAACGGCCTTCCGGCGAGCGACGACTGGACGCCGAACGTGGCGGCGGATGCCGTGTCGTGGTCCGCGCCAGCGGGTGGTCTGGTCGTGCGGTGTGGCCTGACTGTCGACCAGCCGCAGAACACGCTCGACTTCGGGACCCTGTTCCGATTCAGCCTCGAAAGCACCGCGCCGCCAGAGACGGGTGCGGTCGGCGTGGTTCCGGCGACCGGCGACCAGACCCCGATCAACGCCACGGCCCTGGTGCCGGGCGCGAACGATCCCGACCGACTGTTCCGCAACGGCTTCGAGTAACGCCGAGCCTGCGCGCGGGGCACGGCGCGCTATCGGGCCCTCGGGATTCGTCGCCCCGCCGTCGACCAGCCGAGGCGTGGCGAGGTGGCCCCGCCGGAGGTCGCGGCCTCAGGCGCGGAGCGCGGCGCGCCGGTGGCGTGGCAGATGGCTCTCGAGGAACTCCATCTGGTCGGCGAGGATGTTGCGGTTCGAGAGGATCAGGTGCTCGACCCAGCTCGGTCGATAGGGCACTGCGAGCAAAGGCATGCCGGCCTCCTGTGGTGTGCGGCTGCCCTTGACCACGTTGCAACGGATGCAGGCGGTCACGACGTTTTCCCAAGTGTCGTCGCCACCGCGCGAGACCGGAATCACGTGGTCGCGCGTCAGGGACGCGCGAGAGAAGACGTTGCCGCAGTACAGGCACAGGTTGCGGTCGCGCGTGAACAGCGCGGCATTGGTCAGGGCCGGCGTCGGGTCGAAACGGCTGGCGTGGGCCTGACCGCGTCCGGCGACGATCGGGTGGAGCTGGATCTCGCTGCGCTCGCCGGTCAGCCGGCTGGTGCCGCCGTGGATGGTCAGGCAGGGCACGCCGATGGTCCAGGCGACGGCATCACGGACGTAGAGGCAGACGGCTTCCTGCCAGCTGATCCAGTCGAGGATTCGCCCGTGGACGTCGAGCGACAGCACGCGCGTGCTGTGGATGTCGGCCCGGCCCGGGGTCGCGGGCCAGATCGGCGCGGCGCGGGGTTCGCTCTTCACGGGCTCCGAGCATAGCCGAAGCCCGTGACGGGTCGTCGAGCGCAGCCGCCGGGGACAGTCGCCGGGCGGCTGCGGCTTGCGGGTCAGCCGAAGGCCGACTCCGGCAGGGCCATCAGGTTCTCGCTGCCGGCGCGGATCGCGGCCGCGTGCATTGCGGTGCGCGGCAGGATGCGGGCGAAATAAAAGCGCGCGGTACCGCGCTTGCTCTCGGCGAACTCGGCGCCGTGGTGGTCGGACAGCGCTGCGATCTCGCGAGCCCAGAAGTAGGCGATCGCGATGTAGCCGGCATAGAACAGATAGTCCACCGCGGCCGCACCCATCTCGTCGGCGTTCTTCTGCGCCTTGGCGCCGATCTCGAGCGTCAGTTCACCCCATTCCTTCGCGAGGCGTCCGAGCGGCCCCACGAACTCGGCGAGCGCGGCAGCGCCGGCGTTCGCCTCGCAGAAGGCGCCGATCTCGCCGAGGAAGAGCTTCAGACCCGGGCCCTTCAGCTGCAGGATCTTGCGGCCGAGCAGGTCGAGCGCCTGGATCTGCGTCGTGCCCTCATAGATCGTCGTGATCCGCGCGTCACGCGCGAGTTGCTCCTGGCCCCACTCGGCAATGTAGCCGTGGCCGCCCAGGATCTGGACCGCGTGGTAGGTGCATTCACAGGCAAGCTCGGTCAGCACGCCCTTCACGATCGGGGTCAGAAACGACACCAGGTCGTCGGCACGCTGGCGTGCGGCCTCGTCGGTCGCCCGCTGCTTGAGGTCCTCCTGCAGATAGGCGTAATACGCAAGCGCCCGGCCGCCCTCGGCGATCGCCTTCTGGGTCAGCAGCATGCGGCGGATATCCGGGTGCACGATGATCGGGTCGGCCGGCTTGTCCGGGCGCTTGGGTCCGGTCAGCGCCCGCATCTGCAGTCGGTCGCGGGCGTAGGCCAGCGCGTTCTGGTAGGCGCGCTCGATCAGCCCGAGGCCCTGCATGCCGACCGCGAGCCGGGCCGTGTTCATCATGATGAACATTGTCGCGAGGCCCTTGTGGGGTTCGCCGATCAGGTAGGCCTCGGCACCGTCGAAGTTCATCACGCAGGTCGCCGAGGCCTTGATTCCCATTTTGTGCTCGATCGAACCGCAGGCCAGGGCGTTGCGTTCGCCCATCCGGCCATCGCGCCCGACCTTGAACTTGGGCACGATGAACAGCGAGATGCCGCGGGTGCCCGGCGGCGCGTCCGGCAGCCGCGCCAGCACGAGATGGACGATGTTCTCCGCCATGTCGTGCTCGCCGCCGGTGATGAAGATCTTGGTGCCAAAGATTCGCCAGGTCCCCTCGGGGCCCGGCTCGGCCCGCGTCTTCAAGAGGCCGAGATCGGTGCCGCAGTGCGGCTCGGTCAGGCACATGGTGCCGGTCCAACGACCTTCGACGATCGGCTTCAGGAAGGCCTCGCGCTGCCAGTCCTCGGCGACGTGCTTCAGAGCCTCGGAGGCCCCGTGCGAGAGCAGCGGGTAGTTGCCCCAGGACAGGTTGGCCGAGTCGAGCATCTCCTTGATCGCAGCGCCGATGGCCTCCGGCATCCCCTGGCCGCCGTACTCGGGCTCGGCGACGAGGCCGCCCCAACCCGCTTCGACGAACTGACGATAGGCTTCCTTGAATCCGGTCGGGGTCGTGACGCGACCATCCTCGAAGCGGCAGCCCTCGCGGTCGCCGATCGGGTTCAGCGGGGCGAGCACCTGGCTGGTGAACTTCCCGGCCTCGTCGAGGACCGCGTCATAGACCTCACGCCCGTGTTCGGCGAAAGCCGGCAGTCGGCCAAGGATACGGTCTGCCTCGAGCACGTCGTAGAGGACGAAGCGCATGTCGGCGAGGGGGGCTGCGTACTTGCTCATGAGGGACTCCTTCTCGAGAAACGGGCTCGGGGAACGGGAATCGGGTCAGCGGAACTCGCCGGCACGTCCGGGGACTGGGCTTAGACGGCTTTCGAACTCGACGCGGTGCCGTCCATCGGGCGATGCGGTCGTGACCCGTCCTGCGATGCGGTAGGGCAGGGTGCCGTCCGAGGTTGCGCGCTCGACGGCCTCCCGCGCCGCCGGAGTCAGTTCGATCCGAAACTCCGCGACGTCCGAGGACAGAGCGGGGACCGCGAGCGCCGGACTGGCCGCGATCGCGATCGGCGGCGCGGCGCCGAGGCGTAGCTCGAGGTCGAGGACGGCGAAGGTGGTCGTGACCGTGCTGAAGTTCGCGAGCCGGAGGGTCACGACCGCAGGCCCGGTCTCGTCGACCCGAAGAGCCTGCACGCTGACGCCTGGCGGATTGATCCGATAGATCAGTCCGGTCGGCGTCGCCTTGCTGGCACAGCCTACGACCGCGAGGGCCACCGCCCATAAGCCCATGAGGCCCACTGCACGCCACGCGAGCGGTTTCCCGAAGGCGCGGCCATGCCACCCCGCGTCGCCGCCGTCGCGTTGATGGCGGGCCATATCGACCTGGTTCATCGGCATCCTCCCTCCGACTCCCTCCGATCGCGGCGAGCGTCGGGAACACTGCGGCCTGCCTTCCGACGTGTGGGCACGAGGGCCGACGAGCGCGCCTCGACGCGGCTCCCGCGACGCAGCACCACCCGGTTTGGCTCCGCGTTGAAACAAGCGTTTGACCGATTCTAGCCCGGTTGCGTGCAGGCGGGATAACGGCGGTTCTCCGGCCGATCGATCCGGAGCATGCGGGCTTCTTCGCGTCTCGATCCGCTTTGGGCGCTCGTCAGTCATGGCGCGCCATCGTGGTCACGCCGGCGGGAACGACGTGACCTGTCTTATGGCGATAAGTTCGGTCTTGTTCGTTCAAAGTGCGACTAAAAGTCGCCATCATCTTCTAAGTGATTCACTGGACCGAATCTGCGGTGCGATGGCCCGGCCCTCGCCTAGGGCATCCATTCAGGGTTGAGTGGATAGGGTGCGACCCGGAAAACGAAGAATTTGTTGCTTTCGCGCATCACTTCACGGCCGATCGGAGACGCAGCCGGATCGCAGGCGCGGGGGTCGCGCGCGTCCGCGGGTGATTCCGCGGCCATACCGCGAGCCATCAGATCCGAGGGTGATGCGCGATTGATCGGATCGGAGAAGTTCCACATGACGCTAGCCACGCTGTTCTGGATCGCCGCGCTGGTCGGGGGCCCCGTCAAGGAACAGACCTGCCTTGCGGCCACGATCTACCTGGAGGCTCGCGACCAGCCGACCCGCGGCCAGTGGGCCGTCGCCGAAGTCGCGCTGCGCCGGGTCGAGAGCAGGCGCTGGGGCGGCAGTATCTGCGAGGTCGTGAAGGCCCGCGGCCAGTTTGCGCCGACCCTGGTGCCGGCGACGACCCGCATCGACGATCCTGACGCTTGGGACAAGGCCTGGCTGATTGCGGGCCGGGCCATGGCCATGTGGCAGCGCCCGCCCTCGAAGCGTCGCCAGGTCGTCCCGGGTGCTGACCATTTCTTTGCTCACAACGTCGTGCGCACGCCCCCAGCCTGGGCCGGGTCGCCGACGGTGGCGGTGATCGGCGACCACACCTTCGTCCGCGTTTCGTTATGAGGTCGCAAGCCCTGACGGCGCGCGGCGCGCGTCCCGTGGCTCAGGCTGACGTCGCCGTTTCGCGCGGCGCTCATGACTCCGACCCGCGGCTTTTCCGACGCCGACGCGAGTGGCAGGGCGAAATGGTCCGCCGAGCCGCCCTGCCGCCCTTCGGATGCCGTCACGTCCGCCTAACTGTTTGCGCGGTATCCAGATCGATCCGTCCAACGCTGCGCCCCGGGAGGGCTCCATGAACCGATGGCTTCGTGCCGGAATCGCCGGCGCTTGCTTCGTACTTGCGGCCGGCTGTTCCGGCGATCGTGCGGCCCCGAAGGCCAGCGCGCCGGAAAGCGCCGCGACCGCCCCCGCCGCCGCGGCGAACCCGCTGCTGGCGGCTTCCTGGGACACGCCGTTCGGCGCCGTGCCTTTCGACCGGATCACGGTCGAGCACTTCGCCCCGGCCTTCGACGAGGGCATGCGCAGCCACCTCGCCGAGATCGCCGCGATCACGGCGAACCCGGAGCCGGCCACTTTCGAGAACACCTTCCTGCCGATGGAACGCTCGGGCCGCACGCTCGAGCGCGCCTTCGCGGTCTTCGGCAACCTCGCCTCGGCCAACAGCAACGACGCGATCCGCGCGATCCAGCGCGAGTACGCGCCCAAGCTCGCGGCCCATCAGAGCGCAATCCGGCTGGATCCGGCCCTGTTCGCCCGCATCGAGGCGGTCCACGCGACCAAGGACGCGCTCGCGGCCGATCAGCGCCGAGTCGTCGAGCGCACCCATGTCCAGTTCGTCCGGGCCGGCGCCAGACTCGACGAGGCCGGGCGCCAGCGTGTCGCCGCGATCGACCAGCGCCTCGCGGAGCTCTCGACCCGTTTCTCGCAGAACCTGCTCGCTGACACCGAGGCCTTCACGCTGACCCTCTCGAC
>CALDVP010000095.1 GCA_937924195.1 uncultured Lysobacterales bacterium | reverse complement strand
GCCCGCGACGATCGCCAGCAGCGGACGCGCCGGCGCGTGCAGCGCGCGACCGAGCGCGTCGAGTTCCGCCGCCAGCAGCGGCCCTGCGCACGCGACCTTCGCCTGCCGAATCACGCCGTGGGTCGAGGCCTGGGCGCGGTGCGCGGTGCCGAAGGCGTCCATCACGAACACCTCGCAGAGCGCGGCGTACTTCGCCGCGAGCGCGGGGTCGTCCTTGCCCTCGCCGACGTTCATGCGGCAGTTCTCGAGCAGCACGATGCCGCCTGGCGCCACCTCGACCCCGTCGAGGTAGTCGCGCACCAGTGGGACGTTGCGGCCGAGCGCCTGCGACAGCCAGGCCGCGACCGGCGCCATCGAGTTGGCCTCGTCGAAGACGCCCTCTTTCGGACGACCGAGGTGGGACATCACCAGCACGGTCGCGCCGCCCGCCAGGGCGGCGCGCAGCGTCGGCAGCGCCGCGTCGAGCCGCTGGGTCGAGGTGATGCGGCCGTCCTCGATCGGCACGTTGAGGTCCTCGCGGATCAGCACCCGCCGGCCGGCGAGATCGAGGTCGGTCATGCGCAGGAAGCTCATGGTCGGGCTCCGGATGGGAGATTCGGGATTGTCGGAGATCACGGCCCCGGCGTCAGTCTCCGCGCGTCGCCCGGCCGGATTGGACGGCGCCCACGGATGGCCGATAGATACCCGCGAACGACTTGACGGCGGTCAATGACCGCGGTCCGCTCGAAGCCGAGACTGCCGCCATGCCCCCCTTCGTCGACCGACCGCCCAGCCTCGCCCGGATGGCCGACGCCGAGCCGCTGCTGCTGTCGGGTTACTTCGCGCGCGCGCACTGGCGCCCTGGATTCGGCCCCGGCGATTATCGCTGGGCCATCCGACGCAGCAACGAGGAACCGATCCCGCGCCCGCTCGCCCTGCTGATCCGGGTCCCGGCCGCGCCATATCCATCGCCGGTACCAGGCGACCCGGGCGATCCGGAATCGTGGTTCCCCTGCCTCGAGCGCGAGTTCGCGCTCCACGTCGCGGGCGTCGCGCCGGACCGCCGCCTCGCTCGGATCCTGTTCGAGGATCCGGACCAGCGGATCGATCCATCACATCGCGCGCGACTGGCGAGGATCGCGGTCCATCGGCTCCGGGGCGAGCCGCGCGCATCGCTCACGCCGTTGCGCCTGCTCGACCTGATCGCCGTCGGCCCCGGCGCCGTCGGCCGCGTCGAGTGCTGCGTCGCACGTAATCTGTGCGACCCGGCCGCCTACTGCGAGGCGCTGGAGCGAGGGCACCTGCCGGTCGCCGCAGGCTGCTGGCTGGCGCCGATCGAACTCACGCGCGGCGACCTGGTCGCAACCCTGGTCGACGAGGGACGCGCCGACCTCGAGCAGCTCTCGATCGAACACGGGGTCGATGTCGCTGCCCTGCTCGCCGACGAACTCGAATCGCTGCCACCGGCGCTGGTTGCCCGCAACGGTCCAAGGCTCTCGCTGACGCCTGCGGGTCGCGCCGACCTTCCGGCGGCGCTGGCAGCGCTGCTGGCCAGCCATCCGGGGTCGTCGGTGACTCCGGCGAGTGCATGGCGGATCGAGCCGACGCCACGGTGTTGAGCTGCTGCGAATCGCGATCGACCGGGCGACGCGCCTGCATCTGATCGTGCTGCCGAAGCCGCCCGACACGCCGCTGCTTGCGGGTTTCGACGTCGGTTTGAAGCGGCTCTGGCTGCGGCTGGTGATGGTGATGGCGATCCGCGCCGGCGGGAGGCCGCACGCGCTCGGGATCGTGCCTGCCGTCGTCGCGACGCAAGCCGCTGCGTGGCTGGCGTGGCTTGCGATGCGCGGGTGACAATCGCGCGATGCGCCAGCTGCGACCCGCCGACGTGAGCCCCGAGATCGCCGCCGCCGTCGCCGCGCTCGCGCGCGGCGAGGTCGTGGGCATGCCGACCGAGACCGTCTACGGCCTCGCGGCCGACGCCGAGAGCCCCGAAGCGGTGCGGCGCATCTTCGAGCTCAAGGGCCGGCCTGCCGACCACCCGGTGATCGTCCACGTCGCCGACGCTTCGGGCCTCGACCGCTATGGGCGCGACGTGCCGGAGCTCGCCCGCCAACTGGCCGCCGCCTTCTGGCCGGGACCGCTGACGCTGGTGGTACGACGCTCGCCCCGCGTCTTGGACCTCGTCACTGGCGGCCAGGACACCGTCGGCCTGCGCTCGCCTGCCCATCCGGTGGCGCGGGCCGTGCTGGCGGCCTTCGGCCGGGGCCTCGCCGCGCCGTCGGCCAATCGCTTCGGCCACGTCAGCCCGACCAGCGCGGCCCACGTGCGCGAGGAGTTTGGGGCCCGCGTACCGATCGTGCTCGACGGCGGGGAGTGCCGGGTCGGCATCGAATCCACGATCGTCGACCTGAGCGGCGCACAACCGAGGATCCTGCGGCCCGGCATGCTCGACCGGGAACGCATCGAAGCAGTTGCCGGCCCGCTCGACACCGCCAGCGCACGCGACGCACCGCGGGTCTCGGGCGCGCTCGAGAGCCATTACGCCCCGGACACCCCGGCGGCGATGGGCTCGCGCGCGACGCTCGTCGAGCGCCAGTCCCGGCTTGCGGCGCGTGGCCTCATCGCCCGCATCCTCGCGATCGGTGCGATGCCGGCCGGCGCCCACGGCATCGCGCTGCCGACCGACCCCGAGGGCTACGCGCACGGGCTATATGCCGCGCTACGCACGCTGGACGCGCTCGGTGCGGACGCGCTGCTGATCGAGGCCGTGCCCGACACTCCCGACTGGGAGGCGATCCGCGATCGCCTCGCACGCGCGACCGCCGGCTCGGGGCTCGACTGCTACGGAACCTGATGCCCAGTCGGTTCAACGACTCACAGCCAGCGCCGCGCCAGCCACGCCACCGACTCGCCGAGCCACGCCCACCAGGGCCGCAACTGCCAGCGCGCGGGCTCGACACGCACACAGTCCGCACGGTCGTGGCCGAAGCGGGCCGCCAAGGCTGCGACCACGTCGCGATCGCGAAACACCGCGTTCAGCTCGTCATTGATGAAGAAGCTGCGATGGTCGAGGTTTGCTGTGCCGAGCGTCGCCCAGTCGTCGTCGATAACGATGGTCTTCGCGTGCAGCATGCGTGGCTGATACTCGAGGATCTCGATCCCGACACGCAGCAGTGGGGCATAGGCCGCGCGCGCGGCCCACGCCGCGATCGTCACGTCCGAGCGGGCCGGCAGCATGACCGACACCGCGACCCCGCGGCGGGCCGCGCGGATCAGTGCGCGGCGGGTCGAGAAGTCGGGCACGAAGTAAGGCGTGGTCACTTCGATTCGGGTGCGGGCCGCGGCGAAGCGCCGCGTCAGCAGGCGGTGGAGCAGCCAGCGACCCCGGATGCCGCGATTCGGGACCAGCAGGATCCCGTCCTGCTCCTGGGCCCGGTAGTAGCGGTGCGCCGAGTAGGCGTCGAACAGGCGCACGGCCTCCGCGACGACCGGCCCGGTGAGGCGCACGTGCGCGTCTCGCCAAGCGTCGTCACCGACCGCCGCGCGCGAACTCTCGGCATGGATATTGAAGCCGCCGAGATAGGCGGCGCGCTCGTCCACGATCAGCAGCTTGCGGTGGTTGCGGCGCTGGAAACGCCAGAAGCGGCGCCAGCGCCAGCGGTGCCAGCGCCGGAAGCGGACGCCGGATGCGAACAGGGTGCGCTCGGCCTCCTCGTCGATCGCCCCGAGCGAACCGACCGCGTCGACGTGCAGGCGCACCACGACTCCATGCGCCGCCCGCTCCGCCAAGGCTTCCACGAAGCGTCGGCCGACGGCGTCGCTGGCAAAGATATAGCTCTCCATTCGAACCGCGACTTCGGCGCGCGCGATGTCGGCCAGCATGTCGGCGTAGAGCGGATCGCCCTCGAAGTACAACGTCACGTGCGGGCGGACGGTCTCGCGCATGGGTCGATGGTCGCATCGAAACCAAGTCCGGCCGAGGTCGCCGCGTATCGAGGGCACGGCCCGGTCCGGTACCCATCCGGACGCTGCCCCGCGAGGCACCAGTAGCGAAGCGCGTGCTGTCAACCGAGACATGCTGCTAGCCTTTTCCGGAGAGGATCCCGTCGGCGTGTACGGACGATGCAGGGGCCGTCACCGGTGAGGAGCGAATGGGACGAACGACTGACAGCCCGGGCAACATGACTCCCATCGGCCGACGACCCCCGACCGACGGCAAGCCGTCTTCGCCACGACCTTGCGGAATGCGCGGCCTGCGAGGTGCGCTGTTCGCGGCCCTCCATGGGATGACCTTCATGGCCTCGGCGGCCGCGGCGGACCGCCTCGTGATCCGCGCCGAGTACGACCGGGATGAACAGGTCCAGGCGGTAGCGGCCGCGTTCGGCCACCTCGTCGTGGACCCGGAGGCCCGGGTGCTGATGGTCGAGACCGATGCCTTCGGCCGCCGCCGGCTCGAGCGGCTCGGCCTGCGCGTCGCGGTCGTCGACGAGGCGACCCGGGCCGTGAACCAGCCACAGCCGATCGGCGAGCGCGCAAAGGCCATCGGCGGCCTCGTCTGCTATCGCACGGTCGAGGAGACCTTTGCTGCGATGGACGCGCTGGCAGCAAGCCGTCCCGACCTGGTCGAGATCATCGACATCGGCCCGTCGTGGCGGCTGTCGCAGGGATTGTCCGGCTATCCGCTGCGCGTGATCCGGGTGACCAACGAGGCGATCCCGGGCCCGAAGCCCAAGCTGTTCGTGATGAGTTCGGTCCACGCCCGCGAATACACGCCAGCCGAGACCATGACTCGCTTCGTCGAGGGTCTCATCGCAGGTCACGGTCGCGACCCCGACGCGACCTGGATGCTCGACCACCACGAGGTCCATGCGCTGCTGCAGGCGAACCCGGACGGTCGCAAGATCGCCGAGACGCAGTGGGCCGGCACCGCCGCCGGCCAGCGCAAGAACGCGAACACGACCTTCTGCGCGGCGACGCGCTTCGGCGTCGACCTCAACCGCAACTATCCGTTCGGCTGGAACTCGACCGGCGGTTCCGGGTCGAGCGGGGATCCTTGCGCGGACACCTTCCGGGGACCTCTGGCGAATTCGGAGCCGGAGACCAACGCCGTCACCACGTACGTGCGCTCGATCTTCCCCGATGCCCGCGGCGAGAATCCCGGTGATCCGGCACCCGATGACACGCCAGGCATCTTCATCGATATGCACAGCTACTCGCGGCTGGTGCTCTGGCCGTGGGGCGCGACCAACACCACGGCCCCGAACGGCGGACCGCTGCAGACGCTCGGGCGACGACTGGCGTGGTTCAACGCCTATACGCCGCAGCAGTCCACCGGCCTGTACCTGACCGATGGAACGACCATCGACTTCGCGTACGGGGAGCTGGGGGTCGCCGCGCTGACCTTCGAGCTCGGCGTCGCCTTCTTCGAGAGCTGCGGCACCTTCCAGAGCACCGTGCTCCCGGACAACCTGAAGGCGCTGGCCTACGCGCTACGCGTCGCACGCGAGCCTTACCGCCTGCCAGCAGGCCCCGAGACGCGCGAGTTGGCGATCTCGCCCGACCTCGCAGTGCGTGGCGAGACGGCGACGATCACGGCGCGCGTCGACGACACGCGCTTCTCGACCGTCAGCGCGCCACCGAACCCGGTGATCCAGCCTCAGCACGTGATCGTCGCGGCGGAGGCCTTCGTCGGCACGCCGCCTTGGCAAGCCGGCGCCGTGGCGTTGCCGCTCGTGGCCTCGGACGGCGCGTTCGATTCGCCCAACGAGCTGGTCGGCACCACCCTGACGACTACCGCCCTACCTGCTGGCCGGCATCTCGTCTATGTCCGCGGCCGCGATGCAAACGCGGACACCACGCGAGCGACCGGACCGGTCGCGGCCGGCTTTCTCCGCGTGGTCGAGAAGGCGGATCTCGCACTGCTCTCGGGCCGCGTGACCGCGGCCGCGACCGGCGAGCCGGTCGCCGCGACGATCCGGGTCGACGATCTCGTCGCGACCGCGAACCCGGCGACCGGGGCCTACCAGCGCCGACTCGCGCCGGGCAGCTTCGCGCTCGAGGTCGAGGCCCCGGGCTTCGAGCCGACGCGGATCGCGCCGCTCACGGTCGCGCCCGGCGCGGCGCTGACGCGCGACATCGCGCTGTTCCGCTGGTGCACACGGCTTGCGGACGACGGCGAGCCCGCCTCGCCGACGCTGTTCGCGGCGGAATCTCCTTGGCAGCGACGCGCCGGATCCGGCGTCGGGGGCAGCGGCGGCTGGATCGCCGGCACCGGCACCAGCTATCCGGCGAACGCGAACGCCAGCCTGACCTCGGCCACGCTCGACCTCTCGGCGGACACCACCGTGGTGCTGCGCTTCGAGCAGCGCTGCGCGACACAGGCCCGTGTCGACTTCGGCATCGTCGAGGTCCGCACCTCGCCGAGCGGGCCGTGGACCGAGGTCCATCGCTGCGAGGGCGACGCGACCTGGCGGCGGATCGAGCTGCCGTTGCCGCAGCTGGCGGGCGCGAGTACCGCCCAGCTGCGCTTCCGTTTCACCTCGGATGCGAGCACCAGCGCGCAGGGCTTCGCGGTCGACGACATCGTGCTCGATGCTTCCGGCGCGGCGTGCCGCGCCGCTCAGGACCTGGGCAGGATCTTCGCCAACGGGTTCGAACCCTGAGGTGAGGCGCGCCATTCGTCGATCGCGCAGGGCATCGTCGGCATGCGATTGCCTCCTTCGGAACTCGGCAATCCAAGCACCGACGGCTTGTCCGGACGGATGCCAGCCGCTACGGTCGAGTATCGGCGGTCGTGGTGGCCGCGATTCGATGGGGAGAGATTGATGGCCTACAACCGCCGCCAAGCCGAGCACCTGCTCAATGCCGCCGAGCTCGAGCTGTTCGACGCGAGCCTCGCGTCGGCCGCATCGACGCTGAGCGAGGCGCAACTGAAGGCGAAGATCGCCCGTGCGCGCCGTCTGCGCGACAAGCAGCGTGACCTGCTGCAG
>CALDVP010000094.1 GCA_937924195.1 uncultured Lysobacterales bacterium | reverse complement strand
CGCCACGGCGCGCCGCGCCTGCTCGACTTCGGGATCGCCGAGCACACCGGCGGCGATCTTGATCGCGACCGTCTGCTCGTACTGGCCATCGGCCCGCTCCGCCAGCCAGACGCGGCCCATGCCGCCGGCGCCGAGCGGTGCGACCAGGCGCCAGGGTCCGATCGCGCGCGGAGCATCCGGCTCGACCGGGAGCGCCGGTGGTTCGAGGAAATCGGCGCTGGCAGCGTGCGCGGCGAGCAGCGAGTCGACCTCGGCCCGCAGGGTGGCGTCGCCGGCCGTGGCAACGGCGACGAATACGGCTCGATCCTGTGGCGCGCGGTCGAGCGCGCCCTCGACGATCGCGAGGGCGCGTGCGAGCCGGCTCATGCCAGCGCGCGATGCAGGAAGGCGCGCGCGACCTCCCAGTCGCGCTGCGCGGTGGCGCGGGAGATGCCGAGGATCTCGGCGACCTCCGCCATCTCGAAGCCCGCGAAGTAGCGAAGCTCCACCACGCGCGCCTTGCGCGCGTCCGCGGCCTCGAGTTCGCCGAGCGCCTGGTCGAGCGCGACGAGGTCGATCTCGAGCGGCGGGCTGGCGGCGTCGATCCGGCTCAGCGTGATGCGCTCGACGTCGCCGCCGCGCTTGCGTGCGCGACGCTCACGCGCGTGGTCGACCAGCACTTGGCGCATCCGCCGCGCCGCGAGCGCGAAGAAATGGCGCCGGTCCTGGGCGACATCGAGCAGGCCGTCGTCGAAACGCAGCCAGGCCTCGTGCACTAATGCGGTCGGGGTCAGCGTATGCGACGGTCCTTCGCCCGACATGACCCGCGCTGCGACGCGCCGCAGCTCGGCGTATACAACCGGCAATAGTGCGGCGTCGGCCGCCGCATCTCCGCGCGCGGCGGCGCGTAGTAGCCGGGTGACCTCCCCGGGAGACGCGACATCGACGGAGAGCCGTGGCATCGCGCGAGCGTATCGCCGCGTTGCCATCGGTGCTCGGCCCGAGAACTCATCGTCGGAGTGGGCCGGGCTGGGAACGCAGGCCATCGGCCGAGCGTGCGGCATGCCGAGCGCCGCCGCCGATCTGACCCACGTCCACCGGCAGCCTCCAACGGTTCGCTCAGCGCTCGAAACCGTTCGTCAACAGCCGGTCGCCGATCGCGCAGGCGGAGTACTCGGACGGCGCAAGGTCGGAGGACCGACTGGCGGTCGCCGTCGAGAAGCCGCGCTCGAGACGGGTGGGGACGCCGAGCGTGGCCTGCGCGCTGACGGCTGCGTTCGTCGTCGCGGCAGCCGGACCGATGAACTCGCCGCTGCCGCCGTGGCCCGAAGGGTGGCAAGCGAACGGGTTACAGCAGTCCACCGCATAGGTGGTCGACGGCTCGGCTTCGATGCGCGCGCGAAGCGTCGTGACGCCGGGGTTGCCTACCCATTCTGCCTCGAGCGCGACCGGAAAATTCACGAGGCTATTCGGACCCTCGTCCGCGTCGAGCGGCTCGTTCGGCGTGACACCGACCACGCCATGCACCGCGCGGTCGATGTCCAGCCCGGCATTCGCAAAGATCCGGTTGCGAACGATCCGAACAGCCTGGGGTGCGCTGACATTGCTCGCCGGCCCGGTGATGAACACGCCCGCCTGGTTGTTACCGACGATCCAGTTGGCGGCCGCGTCGCTACTTGGGCTACCGATGTCGTCAAAATCGCCGCCGCGGATCGCGATATCGTGGCGGCCATTCGGAAGCGGAGCGTCGAGACCGGACGCGCTGAGTCCGATGAAACTGCCGACGATGCGGTGGCTTTCGCCGAAAACGATCTCGATCCCACTGTCGAGGTCGCCTGAAATGACGATTCGAGGCGTCGATCCGGTCGAGTTCACGCCACCGACGCGGATGCCCGCGGGCGGTGTGCCAGTGGCACTCCCAAGAATGACCCCGACGCGATGACGTGATTCGGCAGGGTGGCGAGGCCGGTCCTCGTGGTGCCGATGAGATTGCCTTCGATGACCGCCGATCCAGCCGCTGGGTTGACGAAAACGCCCGGACCTTCGATGCCCGCGACGAGATAACGCTCGGCTCGCGTACTGCCTCCCAGGCGACAGCCATTGGCATTGAGCGAGACCCCGACCTGGGTGCCCGGCGCGCCCGGGAGGTAGCGGGTGGTGCCATCGATGCCCGGGCCGATGAAGTTGCCGGTGATGATGCAGTCGGGCGCGTTCGGGTGACATTGATCTGGGAGCCCAAGAACCGATTGATGGCGAGGCCGCGAATCGTGCTGTCGGCGCTGCCGTTCAGGAGGGTGACGGACGGGACACCGCTTGCGTTGGGGGTGGCCGGGCGGATTTCGATCTGGAGGGTCGCATTCGTGGCGACCGTGGCCGTGTTGACGCTGCGGCCCGGCTGGGAGTAGCCATCGATGGTCACAGGTCCGGTGATCCCCGGCAGGCTCGAAATCAACTGGATCGAGTGCGGCCCGGGGCCCGGGATGTTGAACGCGATCGTGTCGACGCCGGCGGCCGCGTTGGTATCGAGGATCGCCTGGCGCAGCGACCCGGGCCCGGCGTCGTCTAGTTTGGTGACCGTAAAGAGCCGCAGACGCTGCTGCGGCCAGGCACCAGGGAACAAGAACGAGCACGTGACGGATCGTGCCGCATTCCAGCAGACGATCAGGCGACCTAGGAAAGCTCTGATCAAGTCTGAGCTTCCGCCGGCCATGGATGGCCGGCCCGCGAATCAAGCACATAAGTGCTTGATTCGTCGAAGCCGCGCCCGGACATGCGCCGGACGCGGCGTGGGCTGGCATGTCCGCAGATGGACTTGTCCAGACCTTCCCTAGTCAAGCGTCAAGACCCGAATCGACCGGACACCGATGTCCGAGTCGCCAGCGCAAGCGACTGTGGTGGCGAATATCTCGTTCAGTCCTGGGGCGTCAACGTCTTCCGCAAGAAAGTCCAGGCCAGCGCCTGCATGAATGCGGCCTGTTCGTTGTTCGCCGCGCCGCCATGGCCGCCCTCGATGTTTTCGTAGTAGTAGACCGGATGGCCCTGCTGCTCGAGCAGCGCGGTCATCTTGCGGGCGTGTCCCGGATGCACGCGGTCGTCGCGGGTCGAGGTCGTGATCAGCACGGGCGGGTACTTCGCGTCTGGCCGGACGTTGTGATACGGCGAGTAACGCTGCAGGAAGGCCCACTCGGCCGGGTCATCGGGATTCCCGTACTCGCCCATCCACGATGCGCCGGCGAGCAAGGTGTGATAGCGGCGCATGTCGAGCAACGGCACCTGGATCACGATCGCGCCGAAGAGCTCGGGGTAGGTCGTCAGCATGTTGCCGGTCAGCAGCCCGCCGTTGCTGCCGCCCTGGATGCCGAGATGGGCCGGCGCGGTGATCTTGCGTTCGATCAGGTCGCGTGCAACCGCGGCGAAATCCTCGTAGGCCTTGTGGCGGTTCTCCTTCAGCGCGGCCTGGTGCCACCTCGGGCCGAACTCGCCGCCGCCGCGGATGTTGGCGACGACGTAGACGCCGCCCTGCTCGAGCCATGCGACGCCCGCCGTGGCGTTGTAGCCGGGCAACAGTGGGACCTCGAAGCCACCGTATCCGTAAAGCAGGGTCGGGTTGCGTCCATCGAGGACCAGATCTTCCCGGTGGACGATGAAATAAGGCACCCGGGTGCCGTCGTCGGAGGTCGCGAAGTGCTGCTCGACCATGAGGCCCGAAGCGTCGAAGAAGGCCGGCAGTGCCTTGAGCTTTTCGGGTGCGCCGCCGCCGATACGGCCGAGCGATAGCGTGCTCGGCGTCAGGAAGTCGCTGACCGTCATCCAGTAGTCGTCGCCGTCGACCGCGTCGAACGGGCTCACCGACACCGTTCCGAACTCCGGCGCGCCGGCGAGCCGCGCGCGAGTCCAGCCGCCCGGGCCGGGGGTCGCGACGTAGATGCGGTTACGGACGTCGTCGAGCTCGTTGATCAGCACGTGGTTGCGGGTGCCGGCGAAGCCGACGAGCGACTTCGTCGGCGAGGGCTCGAACAGCATCTCGAAGTCGCGCCTGCCGGCAAGGAAATCATCGAAGCGGGTGACCAGCAGCGCGCCGGCGGGCCAGGTGCGATCGCCGACCGTCCAGTCGGAGCGTAGCTCGAGCATCAGCCACTCGCGGTGCCAGGCGAGGTTGGCGTCGTCGGGCTTGTCAAAGCGGATCTTTTCGCCGTCTTTCAGCAGGAAGACCTCGGAGGTCCAGAAGGTCTTGCCGACGCGGATCGCCTCGCGCTCGAAGCCCGGGGTGTGGTCGCGGAAAGCGCCGACCGAGACGTGCTCGGGCAGTGCCTCGTGGACCACCTCGGCCGACGCGAGCGGCGTGCCGCGACGCCAGCGCTTGACGATGCGCGGATAGCCCGAGTTCGTCATCGAGCCCGGCCCGAAGTCGGTCTGTACGAACACCGTGTCGCGGTCGATCCAGCTCATTCCTCCCTTGGCCTCGGGTAGGAAGAAGCCGTCCTCGACGAAGCGACGCTCCGCAAGGTCGAACTCGCGGACGACGGTTGCATCGGCACCGCCGCGCGAGAGCGAGACGAGGCAGCGCCGGTACTCCGGCCGCAGGCAGCTCGCGCCGCGCCAGACCCAGTTCTCGCCCTCGGCCTTCGCGAGCGCGTCGAGGTCGATGACCACGTCCCAGGCCGGCTCGGCCTTGCGGTATTCGGCCAGGGTGGTCCGGCGCCAGAGGCCGCGCGGGTTCTGCGCGTCGCGCCAGAAGTTGTAGAGGTAGCCGCCCTGCTCGTATGCGGCCGGGATGCGCGCGGTCGAGTCGAGGTTCGCGCGAATGCGCGCTTCGAGCGCCTTGAAGGCGTCGTTCTCGGCAAGCGCGGCGATCGTCTTCGCGTTCCGCTCGCGCGCCCAGTCGAGCGCCTTCGGCTCATCGACGCCTTCGAGCCAGCGGAATGGATCGTCGGGCGTCTCGGCGACCGCCGGCGCGTCGTCGCTGGACGGGTCCGGAGGCGTCGCTTTCTCGCCGTGGGCACAGGCAGCCAGCGCGAGAGTCAGTGCCACACTCAAGAGCATTCGGGCCATCACGGAACTCCAGATCGGTCGAAGCGCGAGGCTAGCCGCTTGCAGGTCTTGCAAGCTAGGCCGAAAGTCACGGTCGCCGAGCGTCTGCGCCGCAGATGGGGGCTCAGCGACGAGCGTAGGCGGCGAGGAACAGATCGAGCACGCCATTGATGTGTCGTTCGACGTCCGGGTCGTTCTCGCCGCAGTCGCAGCCCCAGATCGCGCGGTCGACGAACTCGCCCTTGAGCAGCACGATCAGGTGCTGCGCGGCCCGATCGGGGTCCGGGATCGACAGTTCGCCGCGACGGGCGATTTCGGCCAGCATCGCCGCGCATTCGCGTCGGACCCGGGCCGGTCCGGCCTCGAAGAAGATCGGCCCGATCTCGCTCGCGAGGCGCGCGTCGGCGGCGAACATCCGGTTTGCCGCGATCGATTCGGGTCCCGTGACCAGGGCGACGACCGCGCGCGCCACGCGCTCCAAGTGGCGCCGCAGGCCAAGGCGGCCGCGGGCGACGAAGATCTCGTGCGGCAGGTAACCCTCGGCGACCGCCCGCACCGCCTCGCGAAACAGGCCGAGCTTGTCGCCGAAGTGGCTGTAGAGCGTCAGCTTCGAGACGCCGGCCGCCTCGGCCACCGCCGCCATGCTGGTCGCGGCATAGCCTTTGGCGACGAACAGGTCCTTGGCGGCGTCGAGGATCGCCGCGCGCTTGCCGGGATCCTTGGGGCGTCCGACGGAACGCGCCGGCGCCACGCCGCCCGGAATCTTCGGCGGCTGCTGGCGGGTCATCGGCAGAGGTGAGTCGACGACGCGGGCTTCATGGGTCGACGGTAATAGTGGACTTGCCGGTACACGAACAATACCATACCGCACGGTCCATTAATCGCCCACCCGAGAATCGCGGAACCGAGGTCGCCACCGATGGAAGCCCTGCGCGTGCCGCGCTCCCCCAAGCTCCTGGCGGGCCTCGTTCCCGTGCTCGCAGCGCTGGCGCTGGTCGCTTGCGGCGGCGGCGAGGTCGAGGCGCCGCCGCGCCCGGCGATCGTCGTCCAGCCGCAACCCGCGACCGCGGGCCTCCTCGACGCCTACGCCGGCAGCCTGCGCGCGCGCCACGAGAGCGCGCTCGCATTTCGAGTCGGCGGCAAGGTGTCGCGACGGCTGGTCGATGTCGGCGACCGCGTTCGTGCCGGCCAGGTGCTGGCCGAACTGGATCGGGCCGATCTCGACCTCGAGGTCGCGGCCGCGGCGGCGGCGCTCGCGAGCGCCGAGGCGGACGCGCAGCTCGCCGCGTCCGAGCTCGCGCGCCACGAGGAGCTCCATG
>CALDVP010000093.1 GCA_937924195.1 uncultured Lysobacterales bacterium | reverse complement strand
CATCACGACATCGGCGCGGGGGTTCGCTTTTTCGGCGAGCAGCTTGGCGGTGATCACGCCCGTGGAGTCGCGCACCCAGACGATCTCGATGTTCGGATGGGCCTTCTCGAAGGCCGTCTGGTATGCCTTCAACTGGTCGGTCTCGAGCGCGGTATAGACGGTCAGTTGGGTCTTCTGCGCCACTGCCCCGCCAGCGGCCAGCGACAGCGCCAAGGCGCACAACGCGCCGAGCGCCGGATTGCGGAACGTCATGAACTCCTCCTTTTTTGTCTGACAACCGAGGGAACTCCGCGGTTCGACCACGCCCAGAGCGGGCGGCGGCAACCCGCGAAGCTAACCGTGTTGCGTGACCGGCCGGTGACCGCGGCGCACCCGCGGGGCGCGGCTGCGTGCCGGCTCGACCCTGTCTGCCCGTGCCTTCGGCATCTTCGTTGTCGGCGAGCCAGTCTAAGCAGCGCCGAAATTCGATGTCAATTGTTTTTTGAAGATTGTCGACAATCCGGTCGCACCGCCGTACACTCGCGCCATGCCCGCTTCGCAAGTGATTCCGCATCCGACCATCGCGCTGTTGCGCACCGCATCGCTGTCGACCGCCGCACAGCAGGAGATCGAACGGATGATCCTCGCCGGCGAGATCGCGCCGGGCGCGAAGCTCACGGAGGCATGGCTGTCCGAGCGGCTCGGCATCTCGCGGGGGCCGATCCGCGAGGCCTTCCGCATGCTCGAGGAAGCGGGTCTCGTGCGGCAGGAGAAAAACCGCGGCGTCTTCGTCCGCGACATCCCGGTCGACGAGGCGGTCGAGATCTACGACCTGCGCGCCGTGATGGACGAGTTGATCGGCCGCCGGCTTGCGGCCTCGATCACGCCCGAGCAGTTGAGGAAAGTGCGCGCGATCGTCGACCGCATGGAGGCGGCGGCGCGAGGCGGCGACGTCGACGGCTACCACCTGCTGAACCTGCAGTTCCACGACGCGCTCGTCGAGTTCGCCGGCAACCGCAAGCTCGCGGCGATCTACCGCAAGCTCGTCAAGGAACTCGCGCTGTTCCGCCGCCGCAACCTGGACGACCGCGGCGTGCTGCCGCACTCGGTCGCGGAGCACCGGCAGATCCTCAAGGCGATCGCCGCGGGCGACGCCGAAGCCGCCGGCCGCGCGATGTACGAGCACGCGATCGAGAGCAAGGAGCGCATGCTCAAGGGTGCTGCGACCGGCTCGGCCCCCGTGCGCGCCCGCGCAACGCGAAAGGGATAGACCATGCTGCAAGTCAACGGCCGGCGCTACGCGCTGCCGACACAGCCGACGGTCGTGATCTGCGTGGACGGCTGCGAACCCGATTACATCGCGCAGGCGGTCGCCGCCGGGCAGATGCCGACGATGAAACGCTGGCTCGCCGAAGGCACGGCGCTGGTGGCCGACTGCGTCGTGCCGAGCTTCACGAACCCGAACAACCTGTCGATCGTCACCGGCGCGCCGCCTTCGGTGCACGGTATCTGCGGCAACTACCTGTACGACACGGCCACCGGCACCGAAGTGATGATGAACGACCCGAAGTGGCTGCGTGCGCCGACGCTGCTCGCGACGCTGGCCGACGCCGGCTCGTCGGTGGCGGTCGTCACGGCCAAGGACAAGCTGCGCAAGCTGCTCGGCCACGGCCTGCGCGGGATCTGCTTCTCGTCGGAGAAGGCCGACCAGGCGACGATCGCGGAAAACGGCATCGACCGCGTTCCGCAGCTCGTGGGCATGCCGGTGCCTTCGGTGTACAGCGCGGAGCTGTCGGAGTTCGTCTTCGCCGCGGGCGTGAAGCTGCTCGAGACGCGCAGGCCCGACGTGCTGTACCTGTCGACGACCGACTACGTCCAGCACAAGCACGCGCCGGGCGACCCCGACGCGAACCGCTTCTACGCGATGATGGACCGCTATCTGGCCAGGCTCGACGCGCTCGGCGCCGTCGTCGCGCTGACCGCCGATCACGGCATGAACGCGAAGACCAGGCTCGACGCCAGCCCGAACGTGATCTACCTGCAGGATCTGCTCGACGGCTGGCTCGGCGCGGGCCGATCGCGCGTGATCCTGCCGATCACCGACCCGTACGTCGTCCACCACGGGGCGCTCGGCTCCTTCGCAACGGTGTATCTGCCGCCCGACTCGACCCGCGACGTGATGGCGCGGCTGCGCGAACTGCCGGGCGTCGAACTCGCCTGCGGCCGCGAGGACGCGGCGATCCGCTTCGAGCTGCCGGCCGACCGCATCGGCGATCTGGTCGTGGTCTCCGAGCGCAGCGTCGTGCTCGGCTCCTGCGCATCGCGCCACGACCTCACGCAGCTCGACCGGCCGCTGCGCTCGCACGGCGGCGTCTCCGAGCAGCGCGTGCCGCTGGTCGTCAATCGGCGAGTGCAGGGCTTGGACGGCCGGCGCAGGTGGCGTAACTTCGATGCTTTCGATCTGGCGCTGAACCACGCCCAATAGCGTTGGCCGAATGAACGCCCCGACCGCATCCATCCGGCACGAGTCGCTGCGCATCGCGGGGCGAAAGGTCGCCGGCGAGCGCAGCTTCGAGGTGCGCTATCCGTACACGGGCGAAGTCGTCGCGACCGTGCCGCTGGCCACCGTCGCGCAGGTGCGCGAGGCGCTGCGCATCGCGAAGAACCATCGCAGCACGCTGACGCGGCACGACCGCTACCGGATCCTGATGCGCGCCGCCGAACTCATCGCCGCGCGGCGCGACGAGATCGCGCGGCTGATCACGCTCGAATCCGGGCTCGCCCTGCGCGACACGCTCTACGAGGTCGGGCGCGCGTCCGACGTGCTGCTGTTCGCGGCCAACCAGGCGCTGGTCGACGACGGCCAGGTCTTTTCGTGCGACCTGACGCCGCACGGCAAGCACCGCAAGGTCTACACGCTGCGCGAGCCGCTGCTCGGCGCGATCAGCGCGATCACGCCGTTCAACCACCCGCTGAACCAGGTGATCCACAAGGTCGCGCCGGCGGTGGCGACCAACAACCGGCTCGTCGTCAAGCCGAGCGAGAAGACCCCGCTCGCCGCACTCGTGCTCGCCGACATGCTGTACGAGGCCGGGCTGCCGCCGCCGATGCTGTCGGTCGTCACCGGCGATCCGAAGGAAATCGCCGACGAACTGCTGACCAGCCCCGATGTCGACCTGGTGACGTTCACCGGGGGGGTCGCGGTCGGCAAGCACATCGCCGCGCGCGCCGTCTACAAGCGGCAGGTGCTCGAACTCGGCGGCAACGACCCGTTGATCGTGATGGAGGACGCGGACGTCGAGGAAGCGGCCGCCCTCGCCGCGGCGGGGTCGTACCGGAAGTCGGGTCAGCGCTGCACGGCGGTGAAGCGGATACTCGTGCACGAGCGCGTGGCCGACCGGTTCGTCGAGCGGCTGGTCGAGCAAACGAAGGCCGTGAAGTACGGCGATCCGCTCG
>CALDVP010000092.1 GCA_937924195.1 uncultured Lysobacterales bacterium | reverse complement strand
ACGCAAGACCCATCGGAAACCGCGACCCCGCGCGCGGCAAGCCGCGCGCTACGGGCCCTCGAGACCCGGTAGCGCCGGGCTTGCCCGGCGCCTGCAGGTCGATCGTCGGTGACGTCACGCGGCGAGGCGTCCCCGCGTCGTGTGCCCTCGCGTTCCGCAACGCCCCGTGCAAGTCGCGATCTCGCGCGCGGCAAGCCGGCCTCGCGTCTTGCGATATCTCTGCACGCAAGACCCATCGGAAACCGCGACCCCGCGCGCGGCAAGCCGCGCGCTACGGGCCCTCGAGACCCGGTAGCGCCGGGCTTGCCCGGCGCACCCCGCGCAAGGTCTCAGATCCCGGCGAGGAACGGGATCGTCCGGGTGGTATAGGCCATCAGGTTGCCATTGCCGATGAAATCGTCGTAGCGATCGACGTTCGGGAACACCAGCGGCACGTTCGCGGCATCGAGTCCCATCCAGCGCGACAGCGTCGCGCCGACCTGCTCACTCGACATCGTCGGCAGAAACTGGCCGCGCGAGAAGCACTCGCCCTTCTCGTCATTCGGAATCGCCGCGCTGTCGGCGGCATTGAGCACGATCCGCGGATAGCGCCCGTAGAGACCGCGGCCGGTCCCGGCTTGCCAGTTGCGGCCGACGAGCGCGCCGCCGCCGGTGTCGTTGCCGACCGGCTGCCCGCCGAGCGTGGCGCTGGCGATGCTGCCGACGCCGCCGCCCACCACGAACTGCACGCCGCCCCAGCCATGGTCGGTGCCGTTGCCATTCGAGTTGATCGTGCGACCGAACTCGCTGGCGCTGAACAGCAGCACCTCGTTGTGCGCACCCATCGCGACCAGCGCCCGGTAGAAGGCCGCGACCGCCTGCGAGACCTGCTGCAGCAGACCCTGCTGCCCGCCCCAGAGCCCGGTGTTCGGGTTCGGACCGTTCGCTGGGCCGCCACCGCTGCCGGCGAACTGGCTGTCGTGGGTGTCGTAGCCGCCGGTCGAGACGTAGAAGACCTGGCGGTTGGCATTGATACCGCCGCCGGCGGCGCGGCTCGCGTTGATCATCCGCGCGACCTGGGCCAGCTGGTTGCCGATCGACGTGTTCGGGAACACCACGCCGCCCGGGATCGCGTTGAATGCGCCGCCGGTGCCGATCCGTTCATTGATCGCCGTGCCGAGAGTCAGCGCGCGATCGGATAGATCGCGGAACTCGCGGGTGAATGCCTGCGGGTAGGTTTCGGCCAGCAGGGCCTCGAGGTTGGCGCGGCGGACGTTGGCGAGGTTCGTCGTCGAATTGGCCGAGTAGTTGTTCAGCACCGGCGCCGGGGTGCTAGCGCTGGTCGACAGACGATACGGCAGGATCGGCTGCGCGGGAGCGCCCTGGGTCTTGCCGACCAGAAAACGCGTCTGGCCGGCGATCGTGATACATGGCGGGAGGCCGGGGAGACTGTTCTGGGCGCCGATCCAACCGGCCAGCATCCCGCCCCAGCCTTCGCGCTTGCCAGAATCTCGACTGTCGCCGAGTTCCCACAGGACGGTCTGGTCGCTGTGCGAGTAGAGCTGCGGCGGCCGCAGGCGTTGCGAATAGGTCGCCTTGGTGACCGGATCAACCAGGGGGCCGACGTTGGCGAGAAACACGAGCCGGCCGAGATCATGCAGTTCGCGAAGCTCCGGACAGGCGGGATTGACGCCGTGCGGCGTCCCGGCGAGTTGCAGCGCGGCCGGAAGCGATCCCGCGACCTCGCCGCCCGGGCGCGGGATGCCGAGGGCCTGCGGATTACCGACGTACAGGCCACCGCGCGAGGCCACGTATTCCGCGTGACGATCGGGATCGGTCGGAATCAGTAGATTGAACGAGTCGCTTCCTCCGCCGAGATTCAAATACACCAGCGCGCGATAGCCCGTGACGCTGGACTGCGCGAGCGCGGTGCCGAGCATCGAGAACTGCGGGTTCAGGGCGGCATGGCCACCGCAGGCGGCTGCACCACAGGCGGCGTGAAGGAAGGCGCGACGCGAGGTCCGGAAATCGTTGGCCATGGTCGCAGTCCTCAGCGCTGGGTGTTGTATTCGGGCGAGATCACGATCAGGTGCGCCAGCAGCAGGGCTTTGCGCCGCCGGTTGTCCTGACTCGCATTGAGCGTGTTGAACGTCGTGCAGCGAAGCATCCCGTAGAGCCGCCCTTTCATGCCGCTGCCGAGCATCGCCGTCGTCGGCGCGCCACCCGGGCAGGGGGCGGCCTGATTGATCGACCCACTCATCGTGCCACCCATCAGACGCAGGTTCAGCGCCTCGACCAAGGCCGCGTCACTGGCCGCACTACCATCGGCGATCGGCAAGGCATCGAGACTGGCAGGCGGGATGTAGGCGCGGTCGGTCGGCGGAGTCGCGGCAAAGGCGCCGGAACAGTTGTTCGACCCGTAGCCCGCGCAAATGCGGTTCCAAAGCTCGTTCGCGGTGTCGATCAGCGACACCTCGTTGATGACCTGGAACTCCGGCGAATACAGCCCGGTCGTCGACGGGTTACCGTCGATGTCGACGCTCGAGATCGTGCCCGCCTGCTTGTAGTCCGGCTCGAAAAAATTGAACACGCTCGGCGCACCGAGCGGGCGCTGGGCAAACGCAGTCTGCGGGTTGGTCGGACCCCAATTGCGGGTCGACAGCAGCGGCATCACCGCCCCCATCGATCGCCACAGTCCGGTGAGCTTGAGGATCGGCTCGCGCGCCTTGCCGAAATTGAGCGGCAGACCGGCATCACCGAAGGGTCGACGGGCATCGGGATCGAGCAGCACGGCGCGAATCGTCTGCCGCAAGTCGCCGCGTGCGTGGGTGCCGGGCGTGCCGCACTGCCCGACCGGCGCCTGGTTACCCTCGAACGCGCACGCGACACGGCGGATGTAGTCCCGCGACGGATTGCTGGTCACGAAGCGCTGGATCAGCTGGCGCGCGACGAAGGTCGAGGTGTTCGGGTGCGCGAACAGCAGGTTCACCGCCTGGTTGATGCTGTTCTCGCAATAGTTCAGGCACGCGGTGCGGTGGGCCGCGCTGATGTTGTTGCCGGTGTCGTGGCAGTTCAGCGCGCGGTTCGGCGAGGTCTGCGGTGGCGAATCGATCGGATTGATCGTCAGCAGCGTCTGGCCCCCGAGGACCAGCGGCTTGGCCGCCGGCGGCTGCGGCGGCACCCCGGTCCACTGCGCCGGCGGCGTGCCGACGGGACTGTTGCCGAACTGCTGGCGGCCGGTATCGTGATAGCGCGGATAGCAAACCATCGGCCGGAACCAGTCCGGATGGCGCAGACCGCGACCGGTCGGCGTGGTGTCGGGAACGAGATTGGCCGCGGTCCCGTCGGTCGGCGGATTGTTGAAGAACAAGGTGCCGGTATTGGTGAAACGACAGTCGGTCCCGCTGCAGCCGGCGCCGCAGTTGCGCACGATCGATACCCCCGCGCCCGGGAAGATCTCGGCCGTGCCGGTGCACTCGTAGGACAACCCCGTGAACACCCGCGACAGCGCCGCGATCATGTCGTTGTCGTAAGTCGGCACGGGCTGACCACCGACCAGGATCGGCGAGAAGTCGAGATTGCGCTCGATCAGCCCGATCGAGAACAGTTGCATCACCTCGCGCGCATAGTTCTCGTCCGGGGTCACGCTCGGCATCGTCGCCGACTGGTTCGCAAATTCGACCTTGCGGTTGCGGATATGAGTCAGATACCGGCCCATCACCGGGCTGCGGGTCACGTCGTGCAGCAGGTCGCGATAGTTGCCAAACGCGTGTCGGGCGAGCAGATCGTTCCACTCGGCCATCAGCAGGGGCTCCTGGGAGAGCGCATCCGAGAGGTCCGAGGTCACGACGATCTGCGAGAGCGCAAATGCCATGCGCTGGCGCAACTGGTCGGGCGCCAGCACCGCCACCCGATACCACTGCCGCAGGCGATCGTTGCGGTCGATCACGCTGCTGGCGGGCAGCGTCAGCGCGAGCTCCTCGAGGGGCCGTCGATGCAGGGTCCGTGGCGCCGCGAACTGCTGCTCCAGCCAGGCCTCGAAGCCCTGACTGCGGACGTACTGGATGTCGGCCGCGGTCGCTCCGAAGGTCGCGCGGTCGAGGAAGCGCGCCGCCTCGGCCTCGGTCGGCATGACCGGATCGAAGCCGTTCGCAAAGACGAGGTCGCTCGCCTGTGCGCTCGCGAGAGACGGCATGGCCGCCGCGAGCGTCAGCAGCATCGTGCCCAGCGTGTGTCGGATGGTCATCGGGAGCGTCCCCCAGCCGGCTTTTCCAGGCGCCGACCTGGCACGGAGTATGGAACCTAAATGAAGCCGAAACCGTGACCGGTGCGACGGTCAGGCATGGCCCCTCGGGCGATGGATCCCGGCGCCGGGCACGCGGAGGGCCGCGCAAGCGGCCCTCGACAGGGGACTTGATGGCCCGCCGCGAGGGGCCGGTGCGGCGCCGGCCATCGCGGCGTCAGGCGGCTTCAGGCCGCCGACTTCGTGCCGTGGAACTGCTCCTCCTCGGTCGAGCCCTTCATCGCCGTGGTCGAGCTTTGGCCCTGCTGGATCGTCTGCGTGACCTGGTCGAAGTAACCGGTGCCGACCTCGCGCTGGTGCTTGACCGCAGTGAATCCGAGCGGCGCGGCCGCGAACTCGGCCTCCTGCAGCTCGACGAAGGCGCTCATCTGGCGGCGGGCGTAGCCGTACGCCAGGTTGAACATCGAATAGTTGAGCGCGTGGAAACCTGCCAGCGTGATGAACTGGAACTTGTAGCCATAGCTCGCGATTTCCTGCTGGAACTTCGCGATCGTCGCGTCGTCGAGGTTGGCCTTCCAGTTGAAGCTCGGCGAACAGTTGTAGGCCAGCAGCTTGCCCGGATACTTGGCGTGGATCGCCTCGGCGAAGGCGCGCGCGAAGGCGAGATCCGGCTTGCCGGTCTCGCACCAGACGAGGTCGGCATAGGGCGCGTACGCAAGACCGCGCGAGATCGCCTGCTCGAGACCCGGCCGGGTCTTGAAAAAGCCTTCGACGGTGCGCTCGCCGGTGATGAACGGCCTGTCGTTCGGATCGACGTCCGAGGTCAGCAGGTCCGCGGCCTCGGCGTCGGTGCGGGCGACGATCAGGGTCGGCACGCCCATCGTGTCGGCAGCCAGGCGCGCGGCGACCAGTTTCTCGACCGCTTCGCGCGTCGGCACCAGCACCTTGCCGCCCATATGGCCGCACTTCTTGACCGAGGCCAGCTGGTCCTCGAAGTGCACGCCGGCGGCCCCGGCCTCGATCATCGCCTTCATCAGCTCGAAGGCGTTCAGCACCCCACCGAAGCCGGCCTCGGCGTCGGCCACGATCGGCTGCAGGAAGTCGATGTCACCCTTGCCCTCGGCATGCTGGATCTGGTCCGCGCGCAGCAGGCAGTTGTTGATTCGCTTGACCACCTGCGGCACCGAGTTGGCCGGATACAGAGACTGGTCCGGATACATCTCGCCGGCGAGGTTGGCGTCGGCGGCGACCTGCCAGCCCGACAGGTAGATGGCTTTGAGGCCCGCCTTGACTTGCTGCATCGCCTGGTTGCCGGTCAGCGCGCCCAACGCGTTGACGAAGGGCTCGGTCTGAAGGTAGTGCCATAGCTTCTCGGCGCCGCGGCGCGCGATCGAGTGCTCGACATGGATCGAGCCGCGCAGGCGTACGACGTCCTCGGCGGTGTAGGGGCGCTTGACGCCAAGCCAACGCGAGTTGTTCGACCAGTCGAGGGTCAGCTGCTCGGCGGTGGGGAGAGTGGTCTTCATGGTCGTTCCTCGCGAGTCGTTGGGACGATGAGATGGACCGAAAGGGGTTTCGGCCGCAGGTCAGGGCAGGCGTTCGTAGGCCGGCAGGGTCAGGAAGTCGGCGAGCTGTTTTGCGTGGGTCAGCTCGGCCAGCAGCCAGGCGGCCTCGGGAATCTTCTGCTGGCCGGGCAGGCCGTGCTTCGGCAGGCGTTCGGCGACGCCGTGGATCGCGTCGTCAAAAAGCGCGAAGTCGATCGGCGCGCCGTCATCGAGCCGGAGGCCGCCGACGTGCAGCCATTGCCACAACTGGGCGCGACTGATCTCGGCGGTCGCGGCGTCCTCCATCAGGTGATGGATCGGCACGCAGCCGAGACCATCGAGCCAGGCCGCGAGGTAACGCACGCAGACATCGATGTTGTTGAGGAAGCCGGCGCGCGTGATCGTGCCGGTCGGCGCCGCGAGCAGGTCATCGCGCGTGACGGCGACATCCTCGCGCCGATTCTGGAGCTGGTTCGGCCCCGGCATGTGCGCGTCGAAGATCTCGCGCGCGACCGGGATCAAGCCGGGATGCGCGACCCACGTCCCGTCGTGGCCGGCCGTGACCTCGCGCAGCTTGTCCGCGCGCACGCGCGCGAGCGCGGCCTCATTGGCGGCCGGGTCGTTGTTGATCGGAATCTGCGCCGCCATGCCGCCCATCGCGAAGGCCCCCCGGCGATGGCAAGTCCGGATCAGCAGCTCGGAGTAGGACTTCAGGAACGGTACCGTCATGGTCACCTGCCCCCGCTCGGGCAGCACGCGGTCGCGATGGGCGCGCAGGGTCTTGATATACGAAAAAATGTAGTCCCAGCGCCCACAGTTGAGGCCGACGATCCGCCCGCGCATCGCGTGCAGGATCTCGTCCATCTCGAACACCGCCGGCAGGGTCTCGATCAGCACGGTGGACTTGAATGTGCCGATCGGAAGGCCCAGCCGCGCCTCGACGAAAGCCATGGCCTCGTCCCACAGCGCAGCCTCGCGATGGCTCTCGATCTTCGGCAGGTAGAAGTACGGCCCGCGATCGCGTTCGGCCAGCGCCTGCGCGTTGTGAAAAGCGAACAGTGCGAAGTCGAACAGCGCGCCGGAGACCCGCCGACCGTCGACCGTCACGTGCTTCTCGTCGAGATGCCAGCCGCGCGGCCGGACGATCAGCACTGCCGGGTCGGGCTTCAGCGCGTAGTGTTTCCCCTCCGGCGAGGTGTACTCGATGGTGCCGGCAACCGCGTCGATCAGGTTGGCCTGGCCCTCGACCATCGCCTCGAAGGTCGGGCTCGAGGAGTCCTCGAAGTCGGCCATGAACACCTTGGCGCCGGAGTTCAGCGCGTTGATGATCATCTTGCGGTCGACCGGGCCGGTGATCTCGACCCGCCGGTCGAGGAGCGCGACCGGGATCGGCGCGACGGTCCAGTCGCCGTCGCGGATCGCCCGGGTTTCGGACAGGAAATCAGGCAGTTCGCCAGCGTCGAAGCGCGCCTGACGTTCCCGGCGCGCGGCGAGCCGCTCACGGCGCACCGGGTCGAATCGGCGGTGCAGGTCGGCAACCAGCTCGAGAGCAGCGGGCGTCAGCACCCGCGCGGCGGCGGGCCCGGCATCGCGGTGGACCTCGATCGCGGCGGGCGTGTTCGGACTGGCGGGCATGGCAACGGCCATGGATACCTCCACGTGTTCGTGGCCCCGGCCCTCGCCCCCGGTGCGGTGGTCTGTCGCCAGCCTTCCTGGCCGTCGCGCCACCCTGTGGCGCGCATGTCCGTCTTATGACGATGACGTTAGGCGCTTGTCGTTGGTTTGACAAAGCAAATGTTTCAATACAAGTCATTGACAAACGCTATGTCAAGGCCAAGCCGCTGATGGATCGGAGGAAAACGAACAAGCGTTTGAACGAGGCCGCGGTCGGCGGGTCCCATGGCGCCCTTTCGGATGCGCGATCGGTCGTCACCGAGCGGCTCTACTACAAGGGCAACCGGCTAAAGCAGCTGAGGGCCTTCTGCTACGCGGCCAAGCTCGGAACCCTGTCGCGCGCCGCCGAGGCGCTCTACCTGTCGCAGCCATCGGTCAGCCTGCAGCTCGCGGCGCTCGAGAAAGAACTCGGCGTGCGACTGATGGAACGCGCCGGCAGGCGGCTCGAACTCACCCGCGAGGGCCAGGTGCTGCAGGCGCTGGCTCAGCCACTGGTGGATGGCTTCGACCAACTCGAGGTCGACTTCCGTGGCCGGCTCTCCGGATTGGACGCGGGCCAGCTGACGATCGCGGCCGGTGCCTCGACGATCCAGTACCTGCTGCCACCGCTGATCCAGCGCTATCGCCAGCTGCATCCGGGCGTGCGACTGACGCTGCAGAACGTCACCGGTCAGGACGGCCTCGCGCTGCTGCGCTCGGACGCGGTCGACTTCGCGGTCGGCTCGATGCTCGACGTGCCCTCCGACATCGCCTACGAGCCGGTTTACCACTTCGACCCGATGCTGATCACGCCGGTCGATCACCCGCTGGCCCGGCGTGCCGAAATCGAGCTCGAGGATCTCTCGCCCTTCGGGCTCATCCTTCCACCGCGCCGCCTGACGACCTATCGGCTGGTCGATCTGATCTTCAAAAAGGCCAAGGTTCCCTATCGCGTCGCGATCGAGGTCGGCGGCTGGGAGGTGATCAAACAGTACGTCGCGATGGGACTTGGCATCTCGATCGTCACCGGCATCTGCCTGACGCCGAGCGACCGGCTGGCGGTGCACAACCTGCACCGGTTCTTTCCTCAGCGCTCCTACGGGGTCGTGATCCGCAAGGGCAAGTACCTCTCGCCCGCCGCCCGCGCCTTCATCGACCTCGTGCGCCCGGGCCTCTTCAGCCGTCGCGACGAGGACGGTCAGGAGCACTCCGAGCACTGAAGCATGGTCGCGACGCCGGCGGCGCGACCGTGCCGAACGGCCCCAGCGCGACGGGTCGCCGGAGGCCGGCGATCCGAGGATGCCCGCAAGCCCAGGCGGTCGTGGCGCTCGATGTCATCGATCTGCCAGCGCGCCGGCGGGCGCGTAGGCCGGTCGAGCATCCGCGCGCGCTCGTTCCGCACCAGGCACCGGTTCCGAGACGCGAAACTCGTCCACGCCCGCGGTCACCGCGACCTTCGGACGGGTGGCCATCGCATACGGATGACGTTCGCGACCGCGCCGCCAAGCGCTCGGGCAGGGGCATGCTGGCGCTCGGCGGTCACCGCCCGACGATCGCATGCCGGCAGCCACGAGCTTGACCTCGGGCAACTCGAGGCGACAGCCTTGACGTAGGCTTGTACTCCGAGCCCGCATCGGGCGCACCGGAGAGCCTCCATGTACCAGCGCATCCTGCTGCCGACCGATGGATCCGACCTCGCGCGCGGCGCCGCCCGCCACGGCATCGAACTGGCCAAGGCGTTCGGTGCGTCGGTGGTGGCGGTCTACGCATCGCCGCCCTTCGAGACGCCGGCCGGTTTCGAGTTCGTGCCGGCGCCGCTGCTGCCGGTCGACGTCTACGAGGAGGGCGCCAAGGCCGCCGCCAAGCGCTACCTCGACGAGATCGACGCAATGGCGAAGGAAGCGGGTTTGCAATGCACGACGAAGCACCTGCGCGCACTGTCGCCGGCGGATGCGATCGTCGCCTGCGCCGAGGGCGAGCACTGCGACCTGATCGTGATCGGCTCTCACGGCCGCGGCACGATGCGTCAGCTGCTGCTGGGGTCGGTGACGACGCGCGTGCTGGCGCTGTGCAAGGTCCCGGTACTGGTGCACCGCTGACGCGTCGGATTCCGCGGCGGCGCGCACCGTCGCCGCGGTGGCGCGCCTCATTTGCTGCCGCGGACGACCGGCAGCTCGGCTTGGGTCCAGGCCAGCATCCCACCTTCGAGCACGTTGACGTTCGCGAATCCAGCCTTCGCGAGCTTCTCGGCCGCGATCGCCGCGGTCTGGCCGCTGCGACACACGATCGCGATCGGCTGTTCCTTCGCCTTCGCGATGTCCTTGTGCTCCGGCCCGAACTGGCTCATCAGCACGCTCTTCGCGCCGAGGATGTGGCCGCGTTCGTAGTCCGCGAGCGGCGAGACGTCGATGACCAGCGCATTCTCGCGGTTGATCAGCTGGGTCAGCTGGGCCGGCGAGAGCGCCTTGTACTTGCGCGTGAACCGCGCCCACTCGTGCGCAATGAGCCACACGACCAGTGCGACGAGGATCATGACGAGGACGATGTTGTTCTGGGCGAACTCGGGCAGGCGTTCGAGGAACACGGGGGCGGGCCTTGCGCGGGGGCCCGCGATTATCGCGGGCCGGGGCGCACGGGGATAGGGTGCACGGACCACGGAGCGGGCGGGCCGGCCGGGCTTGCCGCCGCGCCGAGCCAACCCTGCTCTCTACGACTCATCGGCTTTCCGCGTTCG
>CALDVP010000091.1 GCA_937924195.1 uncultured Lysobacterales bacterium | reverse complement strand
AAAGCTGCCCACTGGACACACCATGGCCTTCCGGCCTTGCAGCGAGAGGGTCAGCCGCGACCCTCACTGCGTCGCTGAGCTTCGGGGCTAATCAGGTCGTGCCATCTCGGCGAGCGCGGCGCGGATCCGGCGCAAGCTCGTGATCGCCAACAGCAGGGCGAAGATTGCAAGGAGGATCGACGGGGCCGGCAGCATGCCGGTCGCGGCGATCACGAGGCCGAGCACGCCGAGGACCAGTGCGCGATCGCTCTTGCCCATCGGACCCTCGTAGCGCCGCGAGGCGCCGATCGCAGGTCCCAGCAGCCCCGCAAACTCGGTGAGGACCAGCAGCCCGACGAACGCGATCGCGAGCCGCGGGTCGAGTGCGGGCCACAGCAACACCGGCAGCCACAACGCGAGGTCCGACACGACGTCGCCGACCTCGTTGAGGCACGCGCCGAGCGCGCTCTGCTGTCCGTGCTCGCGCGCGAGCATGCCGTCGATCGCGTTGAGCGCCATGCGTGCGAAGAGCCACGGCGCGAGCAGGGCGTACCAGCGGTGGTCCTGCGCTGCGGCAACGAGTCCAAGGCCCAGGGCGACCGAGCCCAGGGCGGCCGCCACGGTGACCTCGTTGGCGGTGACGCCGATCGCCGCCAGCTTTCGGACGAGGGGACGCAGCAGCGCCTGGAAATGCGGTTTCAGCTCATGAATCGTCATGGGCGGGTCCCCCGCGGGCGAACCGGGGTTGCCGGGCGCGCCAGTGCATCGAACGGGTCGGTGCCGGCGAGGCAGGCCCGTACCGGTACGAAGCTGCGTCGGTGTTCCGGGCAGGGGCCGAGGCGGGCGAGCGCGTCGAGGTGCTCGGGGGTCGGATAGCCGCGGTGGCGGGCGAAGCCGTAGCTGGGGAAGCGCGCGTCGAGGTCCTCTAGCAGCCGGTCGCGATGGACCTTGGCGAGGATCGAAGCCGCGCTGATCGGGGGCTCGAGCGCGTCGCCGCCGACGATGGCCTCGGCGGAGCAAGGCAGGTCCATCGGCAGCTGGTTGCCATCGATCAGGGCGTGGACGGGGGAGGGCGTGAGGGCGGCCAGCGCCTCGCGCATGCCGGCGAGTGTCGCCGCGAGGATGTTGCTGCGATCGATCGTGATCGCCGGAACGACGACGACGGCATGGGCGATCGCGAGTCGGCGGATCTCGACGTCGAGCATCGCCCGTCGCTTGGCCGTGAGCCGCTTGGAATCGGCCAGTCCGTCGATCGGCCGCGCCGGGTCGAGGATCACCGCCGCGACTACCACTGGCCCCGCGATCGGCCCGCGGCCGGCTTCGTCGACACCGGCGATGAGACCGATGGCAGGCCGTAAGGGCCGGATCTCCGCGCTGCGGCGGCCGCTCATCGGGCCTCCATGAGGTCGAGGATCGCCTCGGCCGCGCGTTCGCTGGCGTCGCGGCGGAGGGTTTCGTGGAGCTCGCGAAAGCGGCCCAGGGCAACAGTCGACTCGGTGGGGTCATCGAGCAGGCGGGCGGCGGCTTCGGCCAGCCGTTCGGGCGTGCAGTCGTGCTGCATCAGTTCCGGCACCAGCGTCTCACCGGCCAGAACGTTCGGCAGCGAATAGCGTTCGGTCTTCATCAGGCCGAGCCGCTTGACGATGAAGTGCGTCAGCGGCGCGATGCGATAGCCGACCACCATCGGCCGTTTTGCGAGCATCGCCTCGAGGGCGGCCGTGCCCGAGGCCAGCAGCACGACGTCGGCCGCGATCATGGCTTCATGCGAGCGGCCATCGAATAGCTGGATCCCGGCCGCGAAGGGCGCAAAGGCGTCGCGGCAGCGCGCGTTCGCCAGCGGCGCGATCGCGACCAGGTCCGGATGCGAGCGGCGCAGGCGCTCCGCGGCGTCGGCGAAGATCGCGCCGAGCCGAGCGACCTCGCCGACCCGACTGCCAGGCAGCACCGCCAGCACGCGCGCTGCTTCGGGGATTCCGAGGGCGACGCGCGCCGCCGCGCGGTCGGGTTCGAGCGCGAAGGCGTCGGCGAGCGGGTGGCCGACGAAGCGCGCGTCGACCCCATGGCGGGCATAGATCGGCGGCTCCATCGGGAACAGGCACAGCACGCGATCGGCACAGGCGCCGATCGCGGTCGCACGCGACTCGCGCCAGGCCCAGATCGAGGGCGAGACGTAGTGGACGGTGCGCAGGTCCCGCGTTTTGAGGCGGCGCTCGACCCCGAGGTTGAAATCCGGCGCGTCGATGCCGACGTAGACGTCCGGCCGCCACGCGACGACGCGCTCGACCAGTGCCCGGCGCAGGCGCAGGAGGCGGGGCAGGTGGCGGAGGACCTCGACGAGCCCCATCACCGCGAGGTCGGAGGACGGCCACCACGCAGCGACACCGGCAGCGGCCATGCGCGGCCCGGCGATACCGGCAAGTTCGACGTTCGGCACGCGAGCCGCGATCGCCCGTGCGAGGTCGGCGCCGAGCAGGTCGCCCGAGTCTTCGCCGGCAACCAGCGCGATCCGCAGCGGGCGCGGTGCGTCAGGGCCAGTCGTCGGAGCGGCGTCCACGCCCGCCTCAGCGGATCAGCGAGCGCTCGCTGCGATCGATGAACTCGAGCATCAGGCGCAGGTCGGGCGCGGACTGCGCGGCGGTCGCCAGCTGCTCGCGCGCCTCGGCGAGCGGCAGCCCGGCCTTGTACAGGGTCTTGTAGGCGCGACGGATCGACATGATGCGGTCGCTGTCGTAGCCGCGGCGCTTCAGGCCCTCGCTGTTGATGCCCTTGGGTTCGGCGAAGTTGCCGGCGACCGTGACGAAGGGCGGCACGTCGCGGTTGACGATCGAGCCCATGGAGGTGAAGGCGTGCGCGCCGATCTGGCAGAACTGGTGCACCAGCGTGAAGCCGCCGAGGATCACGAAGTCGTCGACGCGCACGTGCCCGGCGAGCGATGCCGCGTTGGCGAAGATCGTGTGGCTGCCGACCTTGCAGTCGTGGGCGACGTGGACGTAGGCCATGATCCAGTTGTGGTCGCCGATACGCGTCAGGCCGTCGTCCTGCACGGTGCCACGGTTGATCGTGACGAACTCGCGGATCGTGTTGTGGTCGCCGATCTCGAGACGAGTCGGCTCCCCCGCATATTTCTTGTCCTGCGGCTCGCCGCCGATCACGCAGTGCGGATGGATCTGGTTGTGCCGCCCGATCCGCGTCGGTCCCTCGATCACGCAATGGGCGCCGATGACGGTTCCGTCGCCGATCTCGACGCCGGCATCGATGACGCAGAACGGACCGATCTCGACATCGTCCGCGATGCGGGCCGACGGGTCGACGAGGGCGCTTGGGTGGATGCGCGCCGTCACGCTCAGTTCCTCCGCTCGGCGCAGAGGATCTCGGCGCTGGCGACTTCCTCGCCGTCGACCGTCGCGCAGCAGGTGTAGAGGCCCATGCGGCTGATCATCCGCTTCTGGTGAACCTCCAGTCGCAACTGGTCGCCCGGCACGACGATGCGCGAGAAACGCGCCTTGTCGACCCGGACCAGGTAGTAGACGCGTCCCTCGCGACGTGGCCCGCCCTCCGACAACTGGGTCAGCACGCCGGAGGCCTGCGCCAGCGCCTCGATGATGAGCACTCCGGGCATCACCGGATGACCCGGGAAATGTCCCTGGAAAAACGATTCGTTGATGGTGACGTTCTTGATCGCGACGAGCCGCACGCCGCACTCGAACTCGACCACCCGGTCGATCAGCAGGAAGGGATAGCGGTGCGGCAGCATCTCGATGATGCGGTTCACGTCCAAGGGCAGGGTCACCGGCGCGTCGGCAATGGGGTCGTTCATGGTTCATTCCTGGGGTTCAGTCGGGCGTTGACGCGGCGCACGAACTCGTCGAGGCGGCGCAGTCGGGCGGCGTTCCGCCGCCACTGGTCGTTTTCCTGCAGCGCGGTGCCGGAAGCATAGGTGCCGGGTTCGCGGATGCTGTGCGAGACCATCGACATCGCGTTGATCGTGACCCGGTCGCAGATCTCGATGTGACCGACGATGCCGGCACCGCCGCCGATCAGGCACCAGCGGCCGATGCGCGTGCTCCCGGCCACCGCCGCGCAGCCGGCGATCGCGGTGTGCGCGCCGATGATGACGTTGTGGCCGATCTGGATCTGGTTGTCGAGGCGCACGTCCTCCTCGAGGATCGTGTCGTCGAGGGCGCCGCGGTCGATCGTCGTGTTGGCGCCGATTTCGCAGTCGTCGCCGACCACGACTCCGCCGAGTTGCGGCACCTTGACCCAGGCGCCCTGGTCCATCGCGATGCCGAAGCCGTCGGCGCCCAGTACCGCACCGGGGTGGACCCGTACCCGGCGTCCGAGGCGCACGCGGCGCACCAGCGTCACGCGGGCCACCAGCTCGCTGCCCTCGCCGACGATACAGTCCTCGCCGACGACGCAGCCCGGTCCGATGATCGCACCGCGCGCGATGCGCGAGCGCGGGCCGACCGACGTGTGCGCGCCGATGCTGGCGCCATCCTCGACCACCGCGTCCGGGTCGATGACGGCGGTCTCGTGTACCCCCGGGTGGCGCGGAACCGGAGGCTCGAACAGCGCCGCGATCCGCGCGAAGTCGGCGTAGGGATTGCGCGAAACCAGCACGGCGCCAGGCGCCGAATCGCGGTCGGCCTCGTGCAGGACGACCGCAGCCGCCCGCGTGGTCGGCAGTTGCGCCCGGTAGGCCGGGTTGGCAAGGAAGGTGAGCTGGTCAGGCCCGGCCGCGCGGAGCGTCGCGACGCCGCGGATCGCGACCGCCGGCTCCCCCGATAACGCGAGGCCGAAGCGGTCGGCGACCTCGCCGAGGGTGGTGACGGGGCTCATCGGTCCTGCCCGCGGGAGTGCTCGCGGCGCAATCGCTCGAGGATCGCATCGGTGACGTCGATCGACGGGCTGGCATAGACGACGGGCGACTCGACGATCAGGTCGTAGCCGCTCTCGCGCGCGAACGCAGTGACCTCGTCCTGCATCGCGTCCCAGCGGCGCTTGTATTCCTCCTGGGCGCGCCGATTGAGGTCCTCGCGCAGACGTGTCCGGGTGCGCTCGAGGTTGCGGCGCAGCGCGTCGATCTCGCGTGCCCGCGCTTCCGCGGTCGCGGCGTCGACGACCCCGGCTTCGCGCCGATGGCGTGCTTCGAGTTCGGAGAGACGCTGCTGTTCGGCGCGCAGCGCCGCGTCGCGGTCGGCGAACTCGCGCTCCAGCAGTGCGCGCCCTGCCTGCAGCTGCGGCGCCGCATCGATCAGTCGCTTCATATCGACGTAACCGACCCGCGTGCCCTGGGCGCCCACTGGCGCGACCAAGCTGCCGAGCGCGACGATGATGCACGCGATCCGGGCGATGCGCCGGACTCGCGCCACCTCTCGACTTGCGTTGCCGCCGATCGTCGCGGCCATTTCCGATGTCCGCCTGAGCTGCCGGTCCTCAGAATTGCTGGCCGAAGTTGAACTGGATCGTCTCGGTCCGATCGCCGTCCTTCTTTCGCAGTGGGCGGGCGAAGTTGATGATGATCGGCCCGACCGGTGCCTGCCACTTGAACGAGAGGCCCGCCGAGGCGCGCAGTTCGTTCGCGTCGAAGGCGTCGAAGTTTTCGAACACGTTGCCGACATCGACGAAGGCGGAAAACTGGGTCGAGTCCTGCCCGCGCTTGGCGAACGGCGTCGGAAAGATCAGCTCCATGGTTCCGACCGTCCTGAAGGCGCCGCCGAGCGGCTGACAGAAGGTCCCGAAAAACGTCTGGTCGTCGCAAGGCCCGAGCGTATTGTCCTGGAACCCGCGCACCCCGGCAGCGGTGCCACCGGCGTAGTAGTTCTGCCAGAACGGCAAACCCTTCGTCGAGCCGTAGCCGTCGCCGTATCCGAGGTCGATCTGACCGAGCAGCGTCAGCGAGCCGTTGAGCGGGAAATATCGCCCACCGCGGTAGGAGAGCCGGTAGTACTGGAGGTCCGAGCCCGGCAGGGCGATCTGCGCGCCGAAGCGCTGGAAGGCGCCGCGGGTCGGCGCGAAGAACTTGTTGCGCGAGTCCCGCGCCCAAAACGCGTCGAGCGTCCACGAATTGACGGTCCACTGGCGGAAGGGCCCCAGTTCGACGCAGGTGGGCGGCAGGTTGCCGTTCTCGTCGGGGACGTCGAGACAAGGGAAGCGTTGGCGGTCCCCAAGGTTGTCGACCAGGTAGTCGATCAGGATCCGGGGAGTCGCTCCGTCGGTGGTCGAGAGCTTGTTTCGGTCGATGCCGAACTGGAAGCTGACCGTGTCGGTTTCGGTCAGTGGCACGCCGAACAGCACGCTGCCTGAGACGGTGTCGGTGGTGTAATTCGCGATGTTCGCGTTCGACTGGTCTAGCTCGGAGTAACGCAGGTTGTAGCCGATGCTGATCCCGTCGTCGGTGAAGTACGGGTTGAAGTAGTTGAAGTCGAACTGGCGCAGGAAGGAGTTGTTCTGGATCGCGACGCCGACGCTGTTGCCAGTGCCGAGGAAGTTGCGCTGCTGCACCGAGAGGCTGGTGACGAGGCCCTGCAACTGAGACCAGCCGAGTCCGAACTGGAAGGCTCCTGCTGCTTGCTCCTTGACCTTGACCACGACGTCGATCTGGTCATCGCTGCCGGGTACGCGCGGCGTCGAGATGTCGACCTCGCTGAAGAATCCGAGGCGGCGCAGGCGCGTCCTGGAACGGTCGATCGCGGCCTGCGAGAACCACGCGCCCTCGAGCTGTCGCATCTCCCGCCGCATGACCTCGTCCTGGGTCTGCGTGTTCCCCTCGAAGGTCACGCGGCGCACGTAGACCCGCTTGCCCGGGTTCACGAAGAAGTTGACCGCGACCGTGCGGTTCTCCTTGTCGAGCGTCGGAATCGGTGTCACCTCGGCAAATGCGTAGCCGATGTTCCCGAGGACCTGCGTGATCGCCTCCGAGGTCACCTCGAGCTTGCGCCGCGAGAAGATCTCGCCAGGCTGCGAGATCACGAGCTGGCGAAGGTCCTCCTCAGAGAGGATCAGGTTGCCGGAGAACCGGATCTCCGAGATCGTGTAGGTCTCGCCCTCGCGGATGTTCGCGGTGATGTAGATATTCCGGCGGTCTGGACTGATCGAGACCTGGGTTGATTCGATGTCGAAGTCGACGTAACCGCGGTCCTGATAGAAGGACTGCAGGCGCTCGAGATCGCCGGAGAGCTTTTCGCGCGAGTACTGGTCGTTGCGCGAGTACCAGCTGAGCCAGTTGGTCGGGGACGACTCCCAGTCGGAGCGGATCTCGTCCTCGGGGAAGGTTTCGTTGCCGACGAGATTGACGTGGCTGATGCGCGCGGCCTTGCCCTCGACGATGTCGATCCTGATCTCGACGCGGTTGCGGTCGATCTCCTTGACCGTGGGCTTGATCGAGACGTTGTACTTGCCGCGGTTGTTGTACTGGCGCACGAGCTCCTGCGTCAGTCGCTCGAGGTCGAGGCGGTCGAAGGTTTCACCCTCGGAAAGGCCGATTTCGCGCAGCACGCGCAGCAGGTCCTCGTCCTTGATGTCCTTGTTGCCATCGATGTCGATCTTGGCGATCGCCGGGCGCTCGATCACGGTGATGACGAGGATGTCGCCCTGGCGCGACAACTGCACGTCGCGGAAGAAGCCTGTCCGGTAGAGGGCCCGCACGGCCTCACCGGCGCGGGAGGCGTCGAGACGATCGCCCTTCTCGACCGGTAAATATGTGAACACGGTGCCGGGCGAGATACGCGCCAGACCGTCGACGCGAATGTCCCCGACCACGAAGGGTTCGAAGGCGTGGGCCTTGCCCACCAGGGCGGCCAGCAAGAGCAGGGCGGCAAGACGTCTCATGGTCACTCCAGCAGGGACGCCACCACCCCGGAGGGCAGTTGCGTCCGGCGATTGTCGGACCAGTGATGCGACCCGGGTGGGCAGCCTTTCCGGTCCGGCCGCGCGGCCTTCGTGGGCCGCACATGCGTTATTGGCAGGGCAGGCCGCCCGTCACGGCAGCAGCCGGGCGAGATCGTTGTAAAAGGCAAGGCCCGTGAGCCCGGCGAGCATCAGGAGCCCCACGTACTGCCCGACCACCATCACGCGATTGCTGACCGGGCTGCCCTTCACGAGCTCGATAAGGTAATACAGGAGGTGTCCGCCATCCAAGATCGGGATCGGCAAGAGGTTCAGAATGCCGATGCTCAAGGACATCAGCGCAAGGAAGGACAAGAACCAGGGGAGTCCCATCGACGCCGAGCTGTTGGCGGTCTGCGCGATCCCGACCGGACCGGCGACGTTATCGAGCGAGGCGTGACCGACCAACATCCTGCCGAGAAACTCGAGGGTGGTCGCGGTCATTCGCCAGGTCTCTTCGACGGCGGCCGGCAGGGCGGCGAGCAATCCGTAACGACGCACCGCATCGCGGAGGTCGGGCGGAGCGATGCCGATCAGCCAGCGGGGGCTACCGTCCGGCCCGGCGGCGGCTTCGGCGGTCACCGCCACGTCGAGCCGGTTGCCGTCACGGCGGATCCCGAGTTGGAGTCGGGGATCGCGGGCCGCCTCGGTTTGGACGAGGTCGATCAGTGCGCGGAAGTCCGCCACCGGATGGCCATTGACCGACTCGATGGCGTCGCCGGGGCGCAGGCCCGCGGCAGCCGCAGGTCGCCCGGCCACGATCCGCCCTGCAACGGCAGGCGCGATCGGTGCACGGGCCCGGATGCCGATCGCCGCCAGTGCTTCGCGCTCGTCGAGGTGCCGGGGCAGGCCGGAGACGGCCAGCCGCGCCGATCGAAGGTCGCCGTCTGGTTCGCGCACCTCGAGATCAACGTCGCTGCGGGCCAGCGCGACCTTGACGAGTGCGATCGTCGCCTCGCTCCAGGTTGCGACCTCGCGCCCGTCGATCTTTACCAGTTCGTCGCCGGCACGGAGGCCGGCGCTCGCGGCGATGCCGGACGGCTCGTCGATGATGGGCCGGAAGTCCGGCTTGCCGATCACGAACATGAGCCAGAACGCGCCGACCGCGAACAGGATGTTGGCGAGGGGGCCGGCGGCCACTATCGCGATGCGGCCCCACACCGGTTGGCGGTTGAAGCTCTGCGCCGCGGCTGCGCCGGGCACCGCCTCCTCGCGCTCGTCGAGCATCTTGACGTAGCCGCCGAGCGGGATTGCAGCGATCACGTATTCGGTGCCGTCGCGCCCGTGGCGACGCCACAGCGGGCGGCCGAAACCGACCGAGAACCGCAGCACACGCACGCCGAGTCGGCGCGCGACCCAGAAGTGCCCGAACTCGTGAAAGGTGATCAGGAGGCCCAGGGTGACGACGAACCACCCGACCGACCCGAGGAACTCGGTCATGCGCGCTCCGCGATCGAACGAAGGGCCGCGTCCCGGGCTGCGCGATCGACCGCGAGGAGCTGGTCGATGTCACGCACCGGCTCGGCCGCGAGGCGCTCGAGTGTATCCCGCACCACCGTGGCGATCGCGGCGAAGCCGATTCGACCATTCAGGAAGGCATCGACCGCCACCTCGTTGGCCGCGTTCAGCACCCCGGGCGCCGTGCCACCCGCCTCGAGCGCGTGATAGGCGAGATCGAGAGCCGGGAATCGAGTCCGGTCCGGGGCCTCGAAGTCGAGGCGTGCAAGCGCGGCGAGGTCGAGGGCCGCAACGCCGGCCTCGATCCGGTCGGGCCAGCCGAGGCCATAGGCGATCGCGGTGCGCATGTCGGGCTGGCCGAGCTGCGCGAGCACCGATCCGTCACGATAGGCCACCAGCGAGTGGACCACGCTCTGGGGGTGGACGACGACCTCGATGCGGGAGGCCGGAGCGCCGAATAGCCAGTGAGCCTCGATGACCTCGAGTCCCTTGTTCATCAGCGTCGCCGAGTCGACCGAGATCTTGCGGCCCATGGTCCAGTTCGGATGCGCGCAGGCGGCCTCCGGCGTGACGCGGGCGAGTTCGGATGCGGGCGTGCGCAGGAAAGGTCCGCCCGAGGCCGTCAGGATGATCCGCTCGACGCCGTGGCGGTCGGGATCGCCGTCATAGCCTCGGGGCAGGCACTGGAAGATCGCGTTGTGCTCGGAGTCGATCGGTAACAGTTCGCCGCCACCGCTGGCCAGCGCGGGGATCAGCAGGGCGCCGGCGAGGACGACGGCCTCCTTGTTGGCGAGCAGGATGCGCTTGCCGGCGCGCGCCGCCGCCAGCGTCGACCCGAGTCCGGCGGCGCCGACGATCGCGGCGACGATGGTGTCCGCAGCCGGGTCGGAGGCAAGCGCCTCGAGCGCTGCTGGTCCGGCGAGGGCTTCCGCGTCCACGCCAGATTCGCGCAGTCCGTCGGCAAGCGCATCGATCAGGCCCGCGTCGGCGATCGCGACCCGTGCCGGTCGGAACTCCGCTGCGAGCGCGATCAGCCGATCGACGTCGCGGTGCGCCGAAAGCGACGCGATCCGGAAGCGATCCGGGTGCCGGCGCACCACATCGAGCGCGCTGGCGCCGATCGAGCCGGTCGCACCGAGGATCGACACGCTGCGCATCGTGGTGCTCAGAAGCCGACCAGGATCTTGCCGACGCCGAAAATCGGTAGCGCCGCGAACAGGCTGTCGAAGCGGTCGAAGACGCCGCCATGGCCGGGCAGAACGTGACCGGAGTCCTTCGCGTTCGAGTGCCGCTTGATCAGGCTTTCGAAGAGGTCGCCGACGACCGAGAACAGCACCGTGACGAGACTCAGCGCGATCAGTGCCGCGGCCGGCCGGGCTTCCCAGCCGAGCCACAGGGTCACTCCGGCCGCGAACAGGATCGAGCCGATGAGGGCGCCCCACAGGCCGGCCCGGGTCTTGCCGGGGCTGATCTGCGGCGCAAGCTTGGTCCGGCCGAAACGCCGCCCGGCGAAATACGCCGCGACGTCGGCGATCCATACCAGCAACAACACGTAGAGCACCCACCACTCGCCGTGCTCGCCGCTGCGGTGCAGCATCACGGCGGCGGCCCAGGCGGGGACTACGATCAGGGTCCCGGCGACAGCCTTGAGGCCGGCATTGCGGCGCTTGCCGGCCTCGGCGAAGTGGTAGTGCCGCAGCCACAATGCCGCAAGCGGCCACCAGGCAATGCCGATGATCAGCGTCCACAACAGCCAGGGGGTGTTTCGTTCCTCCCACAGAAAGGCCATCAGTGCGATGTTGACCAGGACCAATAGCGCGCGCGTGGCGAGGGTCGTGAGGCCGATGAGGCGCGCCCATTCGGTCAAGCCAAAAACGAAGATCGCCGCGACCACCAGGGCGAAGCCGGGCGAATCGAGTAACAGCACGGCCGCAATGCCGACCGGGGCGAGCACGCAGGCAGTCGCGATCCGAGCCGACAGCTCCGTCATGGCGCGCCCTGTGCTGCACGGCGAACCTGCTCACCGGTCAGGCCGAAGCGACGTTCGCGCGCCGCGTACTCGGAAAAAGCGTGCTCGAGATCGGCAGCGCCGAAGTCTGGCCACAGTGTCTCGGTAAATACGAGTTCGGTGTAGGCGAGTTGCCACAGCAGGAAGTTACTGATCCGTTGGTCGCCGCCGCTACGGATGAACAGGTCCGGCTCCGGCTGATCGGCCAGCGCGACCTCGGCGGCTACGGCAGAGATGTCGATCGATGCCGGGTCGAGCTCGCCGCGCACGGCCCGCTCGGCCAGTCGGCGGCAAGCCGCGGCAAGGTCCCAGCGGCCGCCGTAGTTGACCGCGACGTTGACCCGGATGGCCGTATTCTGGCGCGTCAGTTCGACCGCGTGCCGCATCCGTTCGCGCAGCGGTTCCGAGAACGCATCGGCATCGCCGATGAAGTCGAGGCGCACGCCGTGTTGGTCGAGCTGGCCGACCTCGCGATCGAGCGCCTTCAGGAAAAGACCCATCAGCGCGCTGACCTCTCCCGCGGGCCGCGCCCAGTTCTCGCTCGAGAACGCGAACAGCGTCAGGTGCGGGATGCCGCGGCGAAGGCAGTGCTCGACGGTCGCGCGAACGGCGCTCGCGCCCATGCGGTGACCGTAGTTGCGCGGCTTGCCGCGACGCTCCGCCCAGCGGCCGTTACCGTCCATGACGATGGCGACGTGCTGGGGCAGCGACTTGGGGGCGTGCCCAGTCGCTGGCGCGACCACTGCGGGGTCGCTCGTGAGTGACATGGGCATGTCGCGCGGGCCCTCGAGTCGCGCGTCAGAGCGCCATCAGCTCCTGTTCCTTGGCGCGAGTCACGCCGTCGACCTCCTTGACCCACTTGTCGGTGAGCTTCTGGATGTCCTCCTCGGCGCGTCGCTCCTCGTCTTCGGTGACCTTGCGCTCCTTGAGCAGCTCCTTGACGTGGGTCATCGCGTCGCGGCGCACGTTGCGGATCGCAACCTTGGCGTTTTCGCCTTCGTGCGCGACGTGCTTGGCCAACTCCTTGCGGCGCTGCTCGGTCAGCGCGGGCAGGTTGATGCGGATGATCTGGCCGGCCGTGGTCGGTGTGAGGCCGAGATCAGAGGCCAGGATCGCCTTCTCGACCGGGCCGACCATGTTCTTTTCCCACGGTGTGATCGTCAGCGAGCGCGCATCGGCGATCGCGACGGTCGCGACTTGGCTGAGCGGCACCTCGCTGCCGTAGTAGCTGACCTTGAGGTGATCGACGAGGGCCGTGCTCGCCCGTCCGGTGCGCAGCCGCTGCAGCTCGTGCTTGAGGGCTTCGACGCACTTGCCCATCCGCGTCTCGGCGTCCTTTTTGATGTCGGCGATCGTGGCCATGGAGCTGGATTCCGTGTCGCGCCAGAAAGGTCGTGGAGTATAGCGGCGCGGCGACCACATCCCGCGGCGCCGACAGGGGGCGTCTGCTTCTCTCAGGCGCCGCGATCGACCAGGGTACCGACCGTCTCGCCGCGGACGATCCGCAGGAGGTTACCCGTCTGGTTCATGTCGTAGATCCGCATCGGCATGCCGTGGTCGCGGCACAGCGCGATGGCCGCCGTGTCCATCACGTTGAGCTTGCGCGCAATCACCTCGTCGTAGGACAGATGCGCGAAGCGCGTCGCGGATTTCACCTTTTTCGGATCAGCGCTGTAGACGCCGTCGACCTTGGTCGCCTTGAGGAGCAGGTCGGCGCCGATCTCGATCGCGCGCAGCGCCGCGGCCGAGTCGGTGGTAAAGAACGGATTGCCCGTGCCGGCCGCGAAGATCGGGATGCGTCCCTTCTCGAGGTGGCGGATCGCGCGGCGGCGGATGAAGTCCTCGCAGACGTCGTTGATCTTGATCGCGCTCATCACGCGGGCATAGCCGCCGCGCTTCTCGAGGGCGTCCTGCATCGCCAGCGCGTTGATCACGGTCGCGAGCATGCCCATGTGGTCGCCGGTGACGCGATCCATGCCGCCCTCGGCAAGTCCCGCGCCGCGGAAGATGTTCCCGCCGCCGATCACCAGCGCCACCTCGACGCCGAGGCGCCGGATTTCCATGACCTCTTCGGCCAGGCGTCCGATGGTCTCAGGATCGATCCCATAGTCGAAGCGCCCCATCAGAGCCTCGCCGGAGAGCTTGAGCAGGATGCGCTTGTACTTGATCGTCTTCGTCGGCACGGCATCACCTCGGCGTCGGGTTTTGGGCGGGACCTGGGGCATTTCGGATCGCCGGTCGCGCAGAAAAAAGGAGCCGCGGGGGCTCCTTTTCTCGTTGCGTTCCCGGCTGCGGGCGAGCTCAGGCGAGGCCGGCCTGCTTCATCACCTCGGCAGCGAAGTCCTCGGATTTCTTCTCGATGCCTTCGCCGACGGCGAGGCGATGGAAACCGAGCAACTTCGCGCCGGCCTTGCGCAGCGCTTCCTCGACCGTGACGTTCGGGTCGATCACGTACGGCTGGCCGGTCAGGCACATCTCAGAAAGGGTCTTGCGAACCTTGCCCGAGATCATCTTCTCGAGAACCTCGACGGGCTTGCCCGAGTCCTTGACCTGGGCCAGCGCGATGTCCTTCTCGCGGGCGACGATCTCGGCTGGAACCTGCTCCGGCGAGAGGTAGGCCGGGTTCATCGCCGCGACGTGCATCGCGATGCCGCGGCCGAGCTCGTCGTTGCCACCCTCGATCTCGACCACGACACCGATCCGGCCGCCGTGGACGTAGGTCGCGAGCCGCCCGGCACCGGCGACCGCCACCATGCGGCGTACCTGCACGTTCTCGCCGCACTTGGCGACCAGGGCCTGGCGCGCCTCCTCGACGGTGCCGCCAACCGGCATCGTCGCAGCGAGCAGGGACTCGACCGAGGTCGCGCCGCCAGCGAGGGCAACCTGCGCGACGGAATCGGCGAAGGCCACGAAGTTCTCATCCTTGGCGACGAAATCGGTTTCCGAGTTGATCTCCACCATCACCGCGCGCGCACCATCGGTCGCGACCACGATGCGGCCCTCGGCGGCGATCCGGCTGGCCTTCTTGTCGGCCTTGGCGAGGCCCTGCTTGCGCAGCCACTCGATCGCGGCCTCGATGTCGCCGCCATTCTCGATCAGCGCTTTCTTGCATTCCATCATCCCGGCGCCGGAGCGTTCGCGCAGCTCCTTGACCAGGGTTGCGGTGATTTCCATGGGTGGTGTGTCCTGATGTTGCGGGATTTGGGGGTTGGCTCAGTCGGCGGCGTCGCGGGGGCCGCGACCGGCCGGGCCGCGGCGGGCACCGGCAGGGCGCTTGGCCGGCGGGCGCTTGGCCGGGCCGCGGCCGCGCTTCTCATCGCCGTCGCCATCGACCGGATTGCCTTCGGCATCCACTTCGACGAACTCGTCCTTGGCGGTCGAGGCCTGGATCGGGGCCGCGGCCTTGCCCTCGAGCACGGCGTCGGCGACGGCGCGCGCGTAGAGCTGGACCGCTCGGATCGCGTCGTCGTTGCCCGGGATCGCGTAGTCGACGAGGCCCGGGTCGTAGTTGGTGTCGACCACGGCGACCACCGGGATGCCGAGCTTGCGGGCCTCTTCGACGGCGATGTTCTCGTGGCCGATGTCGATCACGAACAGGGCATCCGGCAGGCTCGACATGTTCTTGATGCCGCCGAGCGAGGCCTCGAGCTTCTCGCGCTCGCGCTTGAGCGAGAGGACCTCGTGCTTGACGAAGCGGTTGATGCTGCCGTCGGCCTCCATCTGCTCGAGTTCCTTGAGCCTTGCGATCGACTGCTTGACGGTGCGGAAGTTCGTCAGCATGCCGCCGAGCCAGCGCTGGGCCACGTAGGGCATACCGCAGCGGATGGCCTCGGCCTTGATCGCCTCACGCGCCGAGCGCTTGGTTCCGACGAACAGCAGCTGGCCGCGCTTCTGCGCGAGTCCCGACACGAAGTTCATCGCGTCGTTGAACAAGGGGACCGTCTTCTCGAGATTGATGATGTGGATCTTGCCGCGGGCGCCGAAGATGAACGGCGCCATGCGCGGGTTCCAATAACGGGTCTGGTGGCCGAAGTGGACGCCCGCTTCGAGCATCTGGCGCATCGTGACCTGGGGCATGGCAATACTCCTGGCTGCTGAGGCGCGGGGCGGCCGTGGCCCGGTTCGAAGGACGCGCCTCGGGGTTGGTGGCCTCCACGCATCCGCTGGCGACGACCCCGGGCGATCGGGCCCCTCCTCGGTATGGACGGGCCGGACGACGCGGGGCACCCCGAAGCCAGTGACGATGACGTGTGTGGATTTCCGGCGGGACCGCCGGATTCGCCCGGGCGGCGCAACCGTCCCGGTCGTTCGCAGGGTCGTCGACCCCGCAGGGGCGACGACAAAGCATCGAAAGTATAGGGTGCGGCGGTAGGCGTCGGCAAACCGGATCAAGCGCCCGGGCCAGTTGCCGGGACCAACGTGACCGTTCACGGCGCGGCCACTAAGCTCCAAATCCCAGTGTCCGAGCTTGCGCGCGGACACGCCACCGACCTGCCGCGTCGGCCACCGGCCTCGCCGCAGCCCGACGCCTGCCACCCCGTTCCAAGGATTTCCGCGATGAAGGACACCGTGCGCACACCGCGCGTCAGGCCGAAGAGCCCCGAGGTCCTAGAGCGCATGCGCGTTGCTGGCCGTCTCGCCGCCGAGGTACTCGACATGATCGGCCCGCATGTGCGTCCCGGCGTCACCACGGCCGAACTCGACCGCCTCTGCCATGAGCACATCGTCAAGCACCAGCAGGCGATCCCGGCCAATGTCGGCTACGGCGGTGGTCACGGCCGGGTGCCGTTCCCGGCGGCGATCTGCACCTCGGTCAACAACGTGATCTGCCACGGCATTCCTAGCCCGTCGAAGGTGCTCAAGAACGGCGACATCCTCAACATCGACGTCACCGTGATCAAGGACGGCGTCCACGGCGACACCAGTCGCATGTACATGGTCGGCGAGCCGTCGGTCCTGGCGAAGCGCCTGGTCGCGGTGACCCATCGGGCGATGTGGGCAGGCATCCGCGCGGTGCGCCCCGGGGCGACGCTCGGCGACGTCGGCCACGCGATCCAGTCACTGGTCGAGTCCGAGCGCTTCTCGGTGGTCCGCGAATACTGCGGCCACGGCATCGGCGAGGTCTACCACGAGGAGCCGCAGGTGCTGCACTACGGCCGGCCCGGCGAGGGCCTGGTCCTTGAGGAGGGTATGACCTTTACCATCGAGCCGATGGTCAATGCCGGCGCGCGCCACACGCGGCTGCTGCCGGACGGCTGGACCGTCGTGACCCGCGACCACTCGCTGTCGGCGCAGTGGGAGCACACGATCGCGGTGACGCGAGATGGCTTCGAGGTGCTGACCGCCTACGCCGGGGAGCGGATTCCCGAGTGAGCGGCCTGCCCCGACCGCCGGATGCCGAGCACTGGTGGCCGGCCGAAGGGCCCGGCGGGGAGGCTTCTTTCCTCCGGGTCGCGGTCGAACATGCCGACCGGGCGCTCGCCGCGGCCTTCGCGGACGGCGCGCCGATCGCGCGCCTCGTGGCGCTACGCGCGTGGGCGGTCGAGCAGGGCGTCCTCGCGGCCTGGGCTGCCGAGTTCGGCACCGCGGCGCAGCCGGCGCTGTTTGCGGTCGGCGGATTTGGACGCGGCGAGTTACACCCACGCTCCGACGTCGACCTGCTGATCGTCATCCCATCCGGTCGCAATGAGGCCATCGCGCGCGCGGTCGAGCGCTTCCTCGGACGGCTCTGGGATGCCGGCCTCCAGGTCGGGCATGCGGTTCGCACGGTGGCCGAGTGCGGCGAGGCCGGCCGCGCGGACATCACGATTGCGACCAGCCTTTTCGAGGCGCGCTGGATCGCAGGCTCGCAAAGTACGGCGCGCGACCTCGCGGACGAACTCGCAGCGCCGGACTTCTGGCCGGCCGACCGCTACGCCACGGCCAAGATCGCCGAGCAGGCCGCGCGCCACGCGCGCTTCAATGACACCGCTCACAACCTCGAGCCGAACATCAAGGAGGGGCCTGGCGGGCTGCGCGACCTCGCGACGATCCTGTGGATCGGCGGGCGACGGTTCGGGCGTCCGACCCTCGAGGCACTCACCGACGCCGGCCTGATCCTGCCGGCCGAGCATGCGCAGCTCGTTGCCGCCCGCGACACGCTATGGCGGGTGCGCTTTGCGCTGCACTCGGGCTCGCGGCGGCCGGAAGAGCGGTTGCTGTTCGAGCACCAGCGCCGCCTCGCCGAAGCCTTCGGGCACGTCGCTCCGGACGGCGGCAATGCCGGGGTCGAGCGCTTCATGCAGTCGGTCTTCCGTGCTGCGATGACGATCGACCGGCTCAATGAGCGGATCCTGCGCCGCTTCGCCGAGCGCGACACGGCGATCGAGACGCGTCCGGTCGACGCGGATTTCGTGCGTTGCGGCGATTGTCTTGGCATTGCCCCGGGTCGCGACCTGGTCGAGCGCCCTGAACTGTTGGTGCGGGCCTTCCGCTGGCCGCTCGACGATCCGTCGATCCGCGGCTTCGGTTCGGCCCTGCTGACGGCGATCGACGAGGCCTTGCCGCGCCTCGGCGAGCCGCTCCTCGCGCAACCCGGCGTCCGAGCAGCCTTTCTCGCGATCCTCGACCATCCGGGGGCGGTCGATCAGGCGCTGGCCCGGATGGCGCGCTACGGCGTACTCGGCCGCCTGCTGCCGGCCTTCGCATCGGTCTCGGGGCACATGCAGTACGACCTGTTCCACGTCTACACCGTGGACCAGCACACGCTGTTCGTGATCCGCAACCTCCGAGCTTTCGCGCGGCCCGAGGCGGCGCAGGAGTTTCCGTTGGCGCATGCGCTGCATCACCGCCTGCGCCGTCCGGCGCTGCTGGTGCTGGCGGGCCTGTTCCACGACATCGCCAAGGGCCGCGGCGGCGACCACTCGGAGCTCGGTGCCGAGGACGCGCTGGCCTTCAGCGCGAATCTGGGTCTTGCGCCCAGCGAAGGTGAACTGGTCGCGTGGCTGGTCCGCAACCACCTGTTGATGTCCCTGACGGCGCAGAAGCAGGACATCGGCGATCCGGTGGTGGTGCGCCGTTTTGCCGAGGCCTGCGGCGACGATGAGCGCCTCGACCATCTCTATTGCCTGACCGTGGCCGATATCCGCGCGACCAGCCCGAAGCTCTGGAACTCGTGGCGCGACCGGCTGCTGATGGAACTTCATCAGGCCGCGCGCGATGCGCTGGCGCGCGGGCTGGCGCATCCTGCGGGCGCGTCGGAGCGCGTGCGCGACGCGCGGGCCGCCGCGCTGGTGCTGGTCGGCGAGGGGCGCGAGCGGGTCGAGGCACTCTGGGAAGAATTCCCGGACGACAGCTTCCTGCGCTATACGCCCGAGCAGATCGCCTGGCAGACGCGTTCGATCCTGCGGCACGACGATCCCGCGGTGCCGCTGGTGGTGGTGCGCGACGCCCGCGAGCGCGGCTCGACCGAGGTCTTCGTCTACACCACCGACCGGCCCGGCATATTTGCCACCATCACCGCCGTGTTCGACCGGCTCGACCTGTCGGTGCTGGAGGCGCGCGTCGTGACCAGCCGCTGTGGCCATACTCTCGATACCTTCCAGATCCTCGGCGCCGACGGCGCGCCCGTCGCGAGCCCCGCGCGTCGTGGTCAGATCGCGCTTCGTCTGCGCGACGAGCTGAGCCGCGAGGAGCTCGACGCGAAACCTGCCCGCCGCGTCGCGTCGCGCCGGCAGCGCCAGTTCCACGTGCCGACGCGGATCGACTTCGAGCCGGCCGAGAGCGGCCGCACGCGACTCGCCCTGGTCTGCGCCGATCGTCCCGGTCTGCTTGCGCATGTCGCGGCGGCGCTGCGCGAGTCCGGGGTGCAGGTGCATGACGCGCGAATCGCGACCTTCGGCGAGCGCGCGGAGGACTACTTCGAACTGACCGGCGTCCATGGAGCGCTCGATGCGGTCGAGACCGAGCGGGTGCGCGCGGCGCTGCTCGCCCATCTCGAGACCGAGGTGTCGGCCGTCGTCGCCCAATCGTTCTGAGGAGCTACAAGAGATGTCGGAACTTGCGGCGATCATCGCCGACGCCTTCGAGCGCCGCGCCGAACTCGGCGCGGACGAGATCACCATCCGGGTCGAGCCGGCGGTGCGCGCCGCGCTCGACGGCCTCGAATGCGGCGCGCTGCGCGTCGCCGAGCCCGACGGACAGGGCGGCTGGCGCGTCAACGCCTGGCTCAAGCAGGCCGTGCTGCTGTCGTTCCGCCTCTACGACAACCGCGTGATGCCAGGCGCGCCGGCGCCGTTCTGGGACAAGGTCCCGTTGCGCCACGAGGGCTGGGATTCGGCGCGCTTCGCGGCGGCCGGGGCGCGTGTGGTGCCCGGTGCGATCGTGCGCCGTGGGTCCTTCATCGCTCCCGACGTCGTGCTGATGCCGAGCTTCGTCAACATCGGCGCATGGGTCGGACCGGGCACGATGGTCGACACCTGGGCGACGGTCGGGTCCTGCGCGCAGATCGGCGCACGCGTGCATCTGTCGGGCGGCGTCGGCATCGGCGGCGTGCTCGAGCCGCTGCAGGCCGCGCCGACGATCATCGAGAACGACTGCTTCATCGGTGCGCGCTCCGAGGTCGTCGAGGGTGTCGTCGTCGAACGCGGCAGCGTCATCGGCATGGGCGTGTTCATCGGCCAGAGCACGAAGATCTACGACCGCGCGACCGGCGAGATCCACCAGGGCCGGGTGCCGGCCGGCAGCGTGGTCGTGGCCGGATCCCTGCCGGCCGTGGACGGAAGCCACGCACTGTCGTGCGCCGTGATCGTCAAGCGCGTCGACGAGCGCACGCGCGCCAAGACCTCGATCAACGAGCTTTTGCGGGCATGAGCGTCGAACTCGACACGGTGGACGGGACCGGCCAGATCGAGGCCGTGCTCTACGGGCTCGCCCGCTGCGACGCGACGCGAAAGGCGCGAAACTGGCTCGTCCGCTTTGGCGTGCCGCATCGCTTCATCGACTACCGCGCGCAGCGGATCGCGCCGGAGACGCTGCGTGCTTGGGCCGCGGTGGTGGGCTGGGACGGGCTCATCAACCGCCATTCGGCGACCTGGCGCGAGCTGCTGCCGGCGCGCAAGAACCCGGCTTCCGAGCCCGAGTACCTGCTGCTGATCCGCGAGCATCCGACGCTGGTCAAGCGCCCGGTGCTGGTCGTGGGAGCACAGCCGACCTTCGGCTTCAGCGACCGGCTGTACGAGTCCCTGCTCGGAGGCGTGCGCCGCGCATGATCGACGAGGTTCTGGATCTGACGATCGATCTGTGCCGGCGGCCCTCGGTCACGCCCGAGGATGCGGGCTGCCAGGACCTCATCGCGGCGATCCTCGGCGCGGCCGGGTTCCGGATCGAGCGCCTCGACGCGGGCGGCGTCCGCAATCTGCTGGCTGTCCACGGCGACGGCGGCCCGTTCGGGCTGTTCCTCGGCCACACCGACGTCGTGCCGCCGGGGCCGGAGTCGGCATGGACCTCGCCGCCATTTGCTCCGGAGATCCGCGATGGGCGGCTCTATGCGCGCGGCGCCGCGGACATGAAGGGCTCGCTGGCGGCGATGACGCTGGCCCTCGTCGACTTCGTGCGCGCGCAGCCATCGCACGCCGGCCGTATCGGGATCCTGCTGACTTCCGACGAGGAGGGGCCGGCGGTCGACGGCGTGCGCCACGCCGTGCGTTGTCTCGCCGCGCGCGGCGACTCGCCGGTCTGGTGCGTGGTCGGCGAGCCCTCGTCCAGCCGGCGGCTCGGTGATCTGATCCGGGTCGGGCGTCGCGGGTCGTTGTCGGGCGAACTGCGGGTGCGCGGCGTGCAGGGCCACGTCGCCTATCCGGCGCTGGCGAGAAACCCGATCCACGCCGTCGCGCCGGCACTGGCGGAACTGGTGGCGGCCCGCTGGGACGAGGGCAACACCGAATTCCCCCCGACCACGTTTCAGGTCTCGAACATCGCCGCCGGCACCGGTGCAGGCAACGTGATCCCGGGCGAGTTGCGGGCCTCGTTCAACTTCCGCTTCGGCACCGCGTCTAGCGAGGCCTCGCTGCGCGAGCGGGTCGAGGCGATCCTCGCGCGCCACGGCGTCGAGCATGAGATCGCATGGCAGCTCTCCGGCGCGCCGTTTTACACCGCGCCGGGGCCGTTGCGCGAGGCGGTCACTGCCGCCTGCCGCGAGGTCCTGGGCGTCGAGCCCGCCGCCGATACCGGCGGCGGCACTTCGGACGGTCGCTTCATTGCCCCGCTCGGAGCCGAGGTGGTCGAGATCGGTCCGGTGAACGCGAGCATCCACAAGGTCGACGAGCACGTCGAGATCGCCGATCTCGGGCGCCTGCGCTCCCTGCATGGCGCGATCCTGCGGCACCGCATCGCGGTCTGAGTCCGCCCAAGGGCACTATCGCTGCAGGGAAGATGGGTCGCCGCAGGCGGTCGCGTGCATCTGCCACAATCGGAGGCAGATTTGCCAGCGGACGTTCGTTCGCTTCGTCCGCGCAGCCAGCCGCGATCGAGGAGTGCCATGCACAGCCACGAGCTTCGTTCCGACGAGCGTCCTGTCGCCGACCAGCTGCTGGTCGACATCGCAAACTACGTCGTTGATTACTACCTGAGCTCGAGCGAGGCCTTCGAGACGTCGCGCTACGTGCTGCTCGACGCGATCGCATGCGCGCTGATGGCGCTGCGTTTCCCCGAGTGCGCCAAGCTCGCGGGGCCGATCATTCCCGGTGCCACGATGGCCGGCGGTGCGCGCGTGATCGGCACGCACTACGAGCTCGACCCGGCACAGGCTGCCTTCGCGATCGGCACCCAGATCCACTGGCTCGAGTTCAATGACGTCTTCATCGGCACCGAGGCCGTGCACCCATCGGACAATCTCGGCGCTATGCTCGCCGTCGCAGACTGGCGATCGCGCAAGGCTCAGCGGGAAGGCGGCAAACCCACGACCATCCGCGAGCTATTGACCGCGACGATCAAGGCGCACGAGATCCACGGCTGCCTCGCGATGGAGAATGACTTCGGGCGCCTGGGGCTGGACCATTCGATCCTGGCCAGGGTCGCCTCGGCGGCAGCGGCGACGGCTCTGCTCGGCGGCAGTAAGGAGGACATCGTGGCCGCCGTATCGAACGCGTGGGTCGACGGCGGCACGCTGCGGACCTTCCGTCACGCGCCCAATTCCGGCCCGCGCAAGGGATGGGCGGCCGGCGACGCGTGCCGCCGCGCGGTGATCCACGCGCTCGCCGCGCTCGACGGGGAGCCGGGTAGCCCGACGGCGTTGAGCGCGCCAACCTGGGGAGTGAGCGATGCGCTTCTCGCTGGTCGCGGCCTCGAACTCGCGCGTAGCTTCGGGAGCCACGTGGTCGAGAACGTGGTTCTTCGCCTCGCGAATCCGGGTGAGGTGCATGGCCAGACCGCGGTCGAGTGCGCGATCGCTCTGCATGCCGAGGTCGTCGGTCGGGTCGACCGGATCGCCCGCATCGTGATCGAGACGCAGCAGGCAGCTCTCCGCGAGATCGATCGGGCCGGGACGCTTGCAGCGCCGGCGGACCGTGACCACAGTCTCCAGTTCATGGTCGCCGTGTCCTTGCTCACGGGCCGCCTGTCGTCGACGGACTACGAGGGCCAGGATGCCCTCGCTCCGCGCATCGACGAACTGCGGGCGAAGATGGAGGTCCGCGAGAACCCAGCTTTCACGCGGGACTATCTCGATCCCGACAAGCGCGCGATCGGCAATGCGGTCCAGGTCTTCTTCGACGATGGCACCGCGACGGCGCGGATCTCGATCGACTGCCCGCTCGGGCATCGCGAGCGGCGTGTCGAGGGGCTGCCGCGGCTGTTGGAGAAGTTCGAGCGCGCGGTCGCAGGGCACCTCCCACGACGTCGGTCCAAACGGGTCCTCGACCTCGTCAACGACGTGATGCAGTTCGAGAACACGGCGGTCCACGAGGTCATCGACCTGCTCGCGCCGTGACCGCAATGGTCGTTCCTGGGGGCGCGGCGGTCCCCGCCCCCGCGCCGGATGTGAAGGACGGGTGTAAAGGACTTGTTAATTGGCGGGCGGTCGGTGCTAGACTCCAGCCGTCGCGAGGCCCGGGACTGGGTCCGCGTGCTATTGCCGTCCACAAGGAGAATTCGGATGAACCGCAAGACGCTTTGCGCTGTGATCGCGCTGACGCTCGGGGGTGTCGCCTCCGCGCAGGCGCAAACCTACGACGACCGCTGGTACGTGGCGCCGTACATCGGCAGCATGAACAACGATTCGGACCGCCTCGCGGACTCGAACTCGTTTCTCATCGGTGTCGGCATCGGCCGCTTCATCAGCCCCAACACCTCGATCGACGTCTTCTGGGACCGCACGAACCGCTCGGCCACGAACCTCGGCACGCGCGTGCGCGGCACGGACGATGCGATGGACAGCGCGATGATCGGGGCCTCGCTCCGCTTTTACTTCGGTGACACCTCAGGGTTCGCGCCGTACGTGATGGCCGGCCTTGGTGCGATCAACCACCGCGGTGGCGTCGACAATGGCTGGGACGCGGGTATCCAGGCGGGTGTTGGTTTGCAGAACGCCTTCACGGACAACGTACGTCTGCGCGCCGAACTCGCCTATCGCTATGACTGGGACAGCGAGTCGCTGGGAGGCAGCACCCCGCTGCGTGATCCGGCGCAGGGCGCCGGCAGCCCCGACTATCGGGCCGAGAAGTTCGGCGATTGGCTGTTCACCCTCGGTCTGACGATGGCGATCGGTGAGCCGCCAGCGCCGCCGCCGCCGCCGGCCCCGGCGCCGGTCGCGCCGCCACCGGCTCCGGTCGAGCCGCCGCCGGCTCCGCCGCAGGAGATCGTCATCGACCTGCAGGGTGTGATGTTCGAGTTCGATCGTCCGCGCCCGGGTCAGGAACGCGACATCAACCGGGCCGGTCTGCTGCCGGGCTCGATGGAGATCCTGGACCAGGCGGTCGAAGTGCTGAACCGCTATCCGAACGTCCGTGTCGAGGTGGGTGGCCACACCGACTCGATCGGCTCGGAGGATTACAACCAGAGGCTGTCGGAGCGCCGCGCCCGCGTGGTCTACGACTATCTCATCAGCCGTGGCATCTCGTCGGATCGCCTGTCGGGTCCGGTCGGTTATGGTGAACTCCGTCCGATCGACACGAACGACACCCGTGAGGGTCGTCAGCGCAACCGTCGCACGGAACTCGTGCGCCAGTAAGCGCGTCGACACCGGGTCGGCCTTTGGTCGGCCCGGCCCGGATTCTGGAGAGGCCCGGCTCAGCGCCGGGCCTTTTCCTTGCGGCGGGCCGGTCGATCGGGACGCTCGGCTGGCTGCGCTGGGCGCCAGTCGATCAGGCACCGCCACCGGCGCAGATCCTTTGCACGGCGTCACGGGACGACGGCGATTCCGCGACAATCGGTCGCCGCGGCAACGCCGTGCGCCACCGCCGCCCGTCCATGCCGAGGAGTCGCGATGCTTCGCAGCCTGCTTACCGTACTGATGCTGCTCCCGCTGTTCTCGCACCACTGCGATGCAGCCGAGGGGATGTGGCAGCCTCACGAACTGCCAGCGCTCGCAAGCGAACTGTCTGGCGCGGGATTCGACGGCGACCCGGCCTCGTTCGCAAGTCTCGATGCGCATCCGATGAGTGCGATCGTGAGCCTCGGCGGATGCAGCGCGTCGTTCGTCTCGCCCGAGGGGCTGATCGCGACCAATCATCACTGCGTGGTCGGGTCGATCCAGTTCCACTCGACTGCCGAACGGAATCTGCTTCGGGACGGCTTCGTGGCGCGTTCGCGGAGCGAGGAACTGGCTGGCGATCCCAACCTTCGGGTCTTCGTGACCGACCGCATCGTCGACGTCAGCGAGCGCGTGCAGGCCGCGATCGCCGCAGCCGGATCCGACGGCGAGGCCAACTTCCGTGCCGCCGAGCGAGCGATCACCGAGATCGTCGCCGCGTGCGAGGCCGACGGGCCCTATCGTTGCGAGGTCGCGAACTTCCACGGCGGCGCGTCGTTCCGGCTCGTCCGCCAACTCGAGATCCGGGACGTGCGTCTCGTCCACGCGCCGCCGGCGTCGATCGGCGAGTTCGGTGGCGACGTCGACAACTGGATGTGGCCGCGCCACACGGGTGATTTCGCCTTCCTCCGCGCCTACGTCGGGCGCGACCGCAAGCCGGCCGCCTATGACCGCCGCAACGTGCCGTACCGGCCGTCGTCGTGGCTGAAGGTCGCCAACCAGGGTGTGTCCGAAGGCGACTTCGTGATGGTCGTGGGCTATCCGGGCCGCACCAGCCGCTGGCGGCTGGCCGACGAGTTCGACGATGCGGTCACCTGGTCGATGCCGAACGGTATCCGCGAGAATCGCGCGCTGGTCGACCTCATCGCACGCTCGACCGAGGGCCGGCCAGACGCCGCCCTGCGCTACGCGAGTGTCGTCGCCGGGCTCGAGAACACGATCAAGAACTTCGAAGGCCAGCTCGAGGCCTTCGCGCGCCGAGGCACCGCGGCGGCGAAGCATGCCGAGGAAGCCGCGTTCCTCGAATGGCTCGGCGGAGCGGGCCACGAGCGCGAGCGTGCCGCGGTCGAGGCTTTGCGACGGCTGGTGGTCGAGTCGCGGGCCCGGCGCGCCCGCGACTGGTATGTCGGCTGGATCGCACCGCCGAACGTGCCGGTCGGTGCGCGTTTCAACCGCGAGGGCAGCGTGCTGGCCGCAGCGCTCGACCTCTACCGACTCGCGATCAATCGCGCCCGCCCGAAAGCCGAGCGCGAGCCGGGTTACCAGATTCGCGATGAGCCACGCATCCGCGCGCGGCTCGAGACCTTCGAGCGGCGCTTCGATGCGCAGGCCGACCGCGTGCTGCTCGAACACCGGATCGCGCGCTATGCAGCGCTGCCGGCCGCGGAGCGGCTGCCCGAGCTCGACGCGTGGCTCGGCATCAGCGGGGATGCTCCGGATCTCGCACCGACCCGTGCGCGACTCGATGCGCTCTACGGCGACAGCCGTCTGTTCGATCGCGGCGAGCGCCTGGCATGGCTCGAACGGGACCGCGCCGCGATCGAGGCGAGCAACGACCCGGCGCTCCGGTTCGCGGTCGCGGTGCTACCGGGGCTCGAGCGCATCGAGCGCGAGTACCGGGAAGCCGCGGGACACGAGCTCATGCTCCGGCCGGCCTATGTGCGCGCGCTGATCGCCTGGCGCCAAACGCAGGGACGGCCGACCTACGCCGATGCCAACGGCACGTTGCGCGTGACCTTCGGCCGGGTTGGCGGCTACCGTCCGCGCGACGGGGTCGAGTACCTGCCGTTCACGACGCTTGCCGGCGTTGCGGCCAAGGCGACCGGCGAGGCGCCGTTCGACGCGCCGGCGCGCCAGCTCACGGCGATCCGCACGGGCGCCGGCGCCGGTTGGCGCGACCCGTCACTCGGCGACGTCCCGGTCAATTTCCTCGCCGACCTCGACATCACCGGCGGCAACTCGGGCTCGGCGACGTTGAACGCGCGCGGGGAACTCGTGGGCCTGATCTTCGACATGACCTGGGACAGCGTCGCCAGCAACTGGCGCTTCGACTCGGCGATGACGCGCTCGATCCACGTCGATGCGCGCTATATCGGCTGGGTGCTGTCCGAGATCGATGGCGCCGATGCCCTGCTGAAGGAGCTGGGCCTGGCGGAGCCGGCTCGCCGCTGACGGCGGGTGGCGCCCGCGTCGAGCACCACCCCGGACGGCTCAGGGCTCGAAGGAGTTCCGGAACACGAGGTCCGGATCGAAGACCTGGCAGTTGACGCAGACCAGCGCGAAGTCCTGCTGCAGCGTGCCCGGGGAGTTCGGCAGTGCGTCCGAGTTGATGTTGGCGGCCCGGACACGCACCGTGAAGGGTCCAGCCAGGCTGCCGCCTGGCAGCATCACACCTTCGAGGTTGTTGCGCTGGTCGGGCCCGCCACCGGTCGTCGACCAGCCGTCGCTCCCGAACATGTTGCCCCGCCACAGCGTCGCGCCGCGCTGCACCTCGAGGTCGAGGTCATTGTTCCAGGCCGGGGTGGTGCAAGTGCTGCTGGCGCAGGTGCCGTGGCCCGGGGCGTCGGTCCAGGTCAGCACGACGCGCACCGGCTGGGTGGGGTCGCGCGGCTCGAGCTCGACGGTCCACGACTGCCCGGTCGCAGTAAAGACGTGCGCCTGGTCGTGGCGCCACGAGCGGTCGATCGCGCCGAGCGCCATGCCCAGCCGCAATGCACCCCAGCCCTGCCTCGGGTTGGGGCGCCGGGTGAGAGGATTGCCATTCGCGTCGGTGCCGCCGAAGAGGTCGACGGTGCTGGCGACGAAGTGGGCCTTGACCAGCGCCGGGCTGGGCGTGCGCGCCTCGCGCTGGCGCAGGGCCTCGACCAGCAGCGCGGCGGCGCCCGAGACGTGCGGGGAGGCCATGCTGGTGCCGCACAGCAGCGCGTAGCCGTTGCTGGTCGAGGCCGAGTCGACGCGGCAGCCCGGCGCGACGAGGTGCGGGATCAGGCGGCCGTCGAGTGCCGGACCGTGGCCGCTGTTCGACGAGATGCTCTGCCAACTGGCGAGTGGGGCGCCGGTGCTCGCGGCCTGCGAATGGGTCGAGCCGACGGTCAGCGTGTTCTTGGCCTCGTCGGGCGTGCCCTGGGTGCTGGTATCGCCATAGCCGTTCATGATCGATAGCACGTACAGCAGCGGCTGGTCGCCGGGCGTGTCGGGATCGGTGTCGCGGACGCCGACGTCGACCTGGCGGGTGTTGGCGTCGTAGCCGCGCGGTGTCGCCGAAGGACCCCAGCTGTTCCCGGACAGCGCCGCGCCATTGGTGGCCGAGGTCCGCATCAGCGTCAGCATGCCGCCCGCCTGGGTGTAGGTCGGACTGTAGGATTGCTCGATCAGGTTGGCGCCGAACGCGACGCCGAGACCGCGCAGAAAGCCGCGGGAGTCGCGCACACCGCTGCTGCCATCGCCGGCCATGATTGCCGCGGTGTGGGTGCCGTGCGAGGAGCTCGTGCCCCCGCAGCTGACTCCGGCGCACGGCCGCATCCGCTGGCGCAGGTCCGGGTGATTCTCGTCGACGCCGCTGTCGACGTTGGCCATCAGCACGCCGGCGCCGGTCAGGCCGAACTGGGCCACCCAGTTCGGGTAGTTCGCGAGCGGCTGGTTCGACGCGTCGACGTTGCCTGCGAACTGCTGGCTGCTGAGTTCGCCGCGCGTGCCGCCATCGGTCGGCAGGTCTTGCACGCTGAGCACCCCTGGAACGGCCGCGAGCGCCGCAAGCTGCTCGCCGCGTGCTTCGATCAGGATCTCCTCGAAGGTCCGGTCCGTGGCCGAACGCCCGAGGACCCGCGCGCCGGTCGCGGCGATCGCGTCGATCGGCACCGCGGCGGCACGGAGCACGAGCAGCCGATACGGATCGACCCCGGCTGCGCGGGCCCCGGGCGCCTGCACCCTGGCCTCGATCGGATGGAGGCCTGTCCAGCGCACGCCCTCGACCTGCGAGCGCGCGGCGGTCAGTGCGGCCGGCGTCGCCCAGACCACATAGGTGAATGGGTGGATGTGCTGCGCGACCACGATGCCGCGGGCTTCGAGCGCGTCGAGCCACTCGGCCCGCGGCGGGCTGCGGAACTGCACGAGGCCGATTTCGGGCTGATCGGGATCAGCGCGCGCGAGGTCCGGGCCGGATGCCCACTCGAGCGGATCGGCCGCCGGCAGGCCTGGCAGGTCGAGGCGGTAACCGCCCGCGACCACGACCGCACCGTCGATGCGCGTGGCCGCGCCCGGCGGCGCCTCGACGAACGCGATCTCCCCGTGCTGGTCGATCACCCGGGTGCCGTTCGGCAGTGCGCGTGCCGCCTCGGCTGGCAGGCGGACGAGTTCGCGCTCGGCGGCAACCACGAGCATCGGCGCTACTGCCGCCCAACCGATCGCCAGTGCTCGCATCACGATCCGCTGCGAACGAGGCCAAGGCTTCATAGGCGATCCCATCCCTGCTTGGGCTGAAAACGAAATCCGTGGACCTCGGCGAGCTTGCGCATACGCGCCTGCACTGCTTCTGGGCCGGTTTCGCGGACGTAGTGGAGCGGGCCACCGCGGAAGGGCGCAAAGCCCGTGCCGAAGATCACGCCGGCGTCGATCAGGTCGGCGGACTCGGCCACGCCATCGGCGAGGCACGCGACGGCCTCGTTGACCATCGGTAGTACTAGCCGGTCGGCGAGATCCTCGGGCGCCCGGTAGCCCTTCGGGACTTCGGGCTTGACCGGCTTGCCATCGACCCAGCGATACAGGCCCTCGCCGTCCTTCTTGCCGCGCTTGCCCGATTCGAGCCTGGCCTCGATGCCGGCCGGCAGTTCGAGGCCGAGGAAGGGCGCGAGGATCTTCCCGACCGAGGCGGCGACGTCGAGGCCGACCGTGTCGACCAGTTCGATCGGCCCCATCGGCATTCCGAACGACTTCGCGGCGCGGTCGATCACCGGGCCGGGGATGCCTTCGGCGTGGGCGCGGATCGCTTCCAGCAGGTAGGGCATCAGAATCCGATTGACCAGGAATCCGGGCGTGCCAGCGACCACGATCGGCAGCTTGTCGATGCCGCGGACGAAGCCCTGCGTGCGTTCGAGGGTCTCGCGCGAGACTGCGTCGTGCCTGACGATCTCGACCAGCGGCATCAGCGCGACCGGGTTGAAGTAGTGGATGCCGACGAAGGACTCCGGTCGCGCCAGCTTCTCGCGCAGCGTCGCGAGCGGGATCGACGAGGTGTTAGTGGCCAGGATCGCGCCCGGCTTCATCCGCGGCTCGAGCGCCGCGTAGAGCGCCTGCTTGGCCTCGATATTCTCGAAGATCGCCTCGATCACGAGGTCGGCGTCGGCGACGCCGGCCCCCTCGACGTCGGCCTTGAGGCGAGCCCGCGCCGGCGTGATCCGCTCGGGGGTCTTCAGCTTTTTCGCGTAGAGCGCGTCGGCCCGCGTCAGCGCCGGTTCGATGTATTTGAGTTCACGGTCCTGCAGCGTCACCTCGAAGCCCTGCAGCGCGCACCACGCGGCAATGTCGCCGCCCATCACCCCGGCGCCGACGACGTGGACCTTGCGGATCGCGTGGCCGTCCTTGTTGCCAGAGGATTTCAACGCGTCCTGCAGGAAGAACACGCGAACGAGGTTGCGTGCGGTCGGAGTCTCGGCGAGCTTCGCGACCGAGCGAGCCTCGGCCTCGAGCGCGGCCGGCACGCTGCCGCCGTGGCGGCGCCAGACCTCGATCATCGCGAATGGGGCCGGGTAGTGCCTCGGGTCGGCCCTGGCCGCCGTCTGCTTGCGGATCATCGACGCCAGCACCTGGCGCACCGGCCACCAGTTCGTGACCCAGGCGATCAGGTGCTGGCCGAGCGGTCGAGCCGGCGGGCGCGCGATCAGCTGCTTGGCGTGCGCCAGCAGCTCGGCCTCGGGCACGACGGCGTCGACGAGGCCGATCGCGCGGGCCGCCTTGGCGTTGAGCGCACGGCCGGTCAGCATCATCTCGAAGGCCTTCGGCGCGCCGACCAGGTGCGGCAGCCGCGCGAGCCCGCCCCAGCCCGGGTGGATGCCGATCAGGACCTCGGGCAGGCCGATTCGGGTCTTCGGGTCGTCGCTGGCGACTCGGTAGCGGCAGGCCAGCGCCAGCTCGGTGCCGCCACCCATCGAGACACCGTGGATCGCGCAGACCGTCGGGCAGCGCAGCCCGGCGAGGCGAGTGAACACGCGGTGGCCGCGGTCGATCGCGGCGGCGACCTGCCCGCTCTTCGCATAGCCTTCGAACTCACGGAGGTCGGCCCCGACCACGAAGCTCCCGGGCTTGCCCGAGACGATCACCAGGCCCTTCGGGGTTTCGATCGCAATCCGCTCGACCAGCAGTCCGAGCTCATCGAGCACTTCGCGGCCAAGGCTGTTGGCCGACTCGCCGGCGCGGTCGAGGGTAAGGACGATGATCCCGTCCGGTTCGGTCGACGTGCGCCAGTGGCGCGGCTTCAGGCCCTGGAACATCGGCTCGGTACTCCGTTTCAGCACCGATCGGAAAGTAGCGCAGACCGGGCGAACGGTGCATCCACGCATCGTGATCGTTGAGGTCCGCGCGGGTGAGGGTCGTTGTCGACTCGCGTCGCGCCGACACTGGCGGCGACGGTCTGGCGCGACTTGCGGCAGACTTAGCGGATGCCCAGCGACGCCAACCCGTCCAGTCCGCTCGCCGGCCGACCGGTTTTCGCGGGTCTCACGGCGCGCGTCATCGAGAGCCCGGGCCTGCTCGTGGCGATCGAGACGCCGCGCCCCGAGGCGTTGCTCGATCAGTTCCGGCAGGCCGCGCTGCGCGAGGGCCAGGCGATCTATCACTTCGTGCCCGGCGTCGGTATCGGCAGCCTGCGCGAGCCGGGTGTCCACGTCCCAGGGACCGGTAGCGGCTTCGACGCGCTCCGCCACATTCACGCCAGCGGGCATTTCGGGATCTACCTGTTCCATCCGGTCTCGACGTTGGGACTGGTGCCGGGCTCGGCCGCGCTGATGCGACTGCGCGAGATGCTCGCCGACGGGTGTCCGGACGCGGCGCCGAAGCGGATCGTGCTGATGGACCGCTACATCGGCCTCGATTCCGCGCTCGAACGGGTCGCGACGCGGATCTTCGATCAGCCGGGCCGCTCCCCACTGCGGCTGCGCAATGGACGCTGGGTCGAATGAGCGGCGCATTGCCCGAAGGACTCGTGGTCTTGTGCGCGCTCGGCGATCGCGGGGACGACGTGCGCGTGGCCGACTGGGCGCGGCGCATCGGCCTTGAGTTCGTGAAGGCAGCCAATGCCGAGGCGGCGCTCGAGGGAGCGCTGGAGGCGGGTCGGCCGGCTCTGATCTTGCTCGACGCGAGTTCGGCCAAGACGTCGCTGGTCGACGCGCGCACATTGATTTCGCTGAGCGAACATCCGATCGGGCTTTTGCTCGCCTGCGCCGAGTCGGCGTGGGCCGGTCTCGCGGCACTGGGGGTCGCGGGGATCGAGGCCATCCGCCGGCCGATCGACCCGCACGAACTCGGGTGGCGGGCCGCAGTGGCCTTCGCTCGGGCCCGGGCGGATCGCGGCGACGCGGATGCGCCGAGCGCGTTGCTTGGCCGCGCGGCGGCCTTGCTCGCGCCCGCCGAGAATCCGGCAGCAGCCGTCGTCGATCGCCTGGCCGAGTGGTTCCCGGGCAGCTTCTTCGCGGTCGCGCGTTGGCGTGGCGATGACGCCGAGCCGTTCGACGTCGTCGAACTCGCGCGCATTGGCGATGGTCGGCCCGACTGGGGCGCGATCCGAGCCGCATGCCGGGGTGTGGCGATGGTCTCGGTCACCCGCGATGCCGACGCGGCCGGCGTCGCCAAGTTGCTGCACGCGACCCGGGCCGCGGGAATCCTTGCCGTTCCGATACTCGACGAGGACGGTTCGGCGCGCGGATCGATCGTTGCCTGGACCCTGCAGGAATGGCGCGACGGGAGCCTGGTCGGGAACTTGCTGCGGATCGCCGCGGCGCGGCTCGCCATCGAGTTCCGCCTCGTGCGGTTGCGCGAGCAGAGTCGCCGGATGGAGGAGCGGGACGCGCTGACGCGACTCGCGAACCGGGCCCAGTTCAACCAGCGGTTGCATGAGGTGGTGCGTAGCGCCCGCACCAGCGGCGAGCGCTGTGCCGTGCTGCTGGTCAACCTCGACCGCTTCAAGAACGTCAACGAAGTCTTCGGTCATGACCTCGCCGACCGAATCCTGGTCGAGAGCGCCCGCCGCGTGCGCCAGACCGTGCGGGGCACCGATCTCGTCGCGCGCTACGCTGGCGACGAGTTCGCGGTCTGCCTGCGTGAGCTGCGGGTCCGCGGCGACGCCGAGACCGTTGCCGCGAAGCTTCGGACCGCGCTCGCGGAGCCGATCGCCCTCGAAGAGCGCGAGGAGGTGCGTGTGACGGCCAGCGTCGGCGTCTGCCATTTCCCGGACGATGCCGGGTCGGCCGAGGATCTCGTGCGTCAAGCCGATATCGCGTTGCGTACCGGCAAGGGTCTCGGCATTGACCAGACGCACGTGTTCGTCGCCGACCTGCGCGAATCGCGTCGCGAGCGCGCCACGCTCGAGGCCCGCCTGCGAGTGGCCGAGGCCCACGGTGAACTGAGACTGCACTTCCAGCCACAGGTTTCCGCCCGCGACGAAGACATCATCGGCATCGAGGCGCTGGTGCGCTGGGAACACCCTGAAATGGGCATGGTGTCGCCGGGCTTCTTCATCCCGCTGGCCGAGGAAACCGGGCTGATCGTGCCGATCGGTCGCTGGGTGCTGTTCGAGGCCTGTCGTCAGGCGCGCGCCTGGCAGCAACGCTTCGGCCTGCCGCTGCGGGTCGCGGTCAACCTCTCGGCCGTGCAGTTGGGCCGGCACGAACTCGTCGCCGACGTAACCGCGGTGCTCGCCGAGACCGGCCTGCCGCCCGACACACTCGAGCTGGAGGTGACCGAGAGCGTCAGCGTGAAACGCATCCCGCACCTGATCGAGTCGCTCAGGGCGCTGCGCTCGCTCGGCTGCCAGATCGCGATCGACGACTTCGGCACGGGACAGGCCTCGCTCGACTACATCCGACGGTTTCCCGCCGACCGCGTCAAGATCGACCAGATGTTCGTGCGCAACATCGGGGTCGACCCCGACGACGAGACGATCGTGCGCGCAACGATCGGCATGGCGCACTCACTGGGCCGTCACGTAGTCGCCGAGGGCGTCGAGTACGAACAGCATGCGGCTTTCCTGCGCGAGCAGGGCTGCGACGAACTGCAAGGCTTCCTGTTCTGCCGACCGTTGCCGGTCGCCGCGCTCGAGGAATTGCTCGTCGAGCGCGAACGCCTGTTGGCCGAGCGACGCTGAGGCCTCGCCCTGGTTCGCCGGGGGCAAGACTTGGGTGCGACAATCCGAGGCCTGATCGACGCCGCCAGACGCGACAGGGCACCTGGCGGGCGGGTGCCCGATCGATGAGACCGACCGGCCCGTGCGATGGCGGGGAACTCGGGCGCCGATCCGCGGTCGAGGCGGCCCGGCCATGCGGACGGCCGAGGTTCCCGCCGCGGAACCATCACTCCCTCGAAGGCAAGGAGCCGGGCCGCCGATGGCCGAGACCGACCCAGACATCGAACTCGTCAAGCGCGTGCAGGCCGGCGATCGCCGTGCCTTCGATCTGCTCGTGCGCCGCTACCAGCATCGCGTCGTCGGCGTCGTGTCCCGTTACATCTCCGACTGGGCCGAATGCCAGGACGTTGCGCAGGAAGTCTTCGTCCGGGCGTGGCGGGCGATCGGGAACTTTCGTGGCGACAGTGCGTTCTACACGTGGGTGCACCGGATTGCGATCAACGCGGCAAAGAACCACTTGGTGTCGCTCGGCCGACGGCCGCCATCCGACGACGTCGCGCTCGACGATGCCGAGCACTTCGAATCCGCGCTGCGGATGCGCGACTCGGCGACGCCGGAGCGCGAACTGCTGCGCCAGGAAATCGAGTCGGCCGTGACCGCCGCGGTGGCCGACCTGCCCGAGGACCTGCGTGTCGCGATCACGCTGCGCGAGGTCGAGGGACTCAGCTACGAGGAAATCGCCGAGGCGATGAACTCGCCGATCGGCACGGTGCGTTCAAGGATCTTCCGCGCCCGTGATGCGATCGACCAGCGGATCAAGCCGTTGCTCGACGAGCGCGGGGACGGTGGCACGTAGCGCCGGATGGAGCCCATTCGGGCCGAGTCGGCACAGATCACGCAGGACGAGGAATGAAGACCATGCAGGACCAGAACCGCGAATCGTTGTCCGCCTGGGTCGACGGCGAGCTCGGACGCGATGAGGCGCGCTTCCTCGCGCGTCGGCTCGAGTCCGATGCCGCGCTGCGGGCCACCGTGTCGCGCTACGCGCTCGTCGGATCCTGCCTGCGTGGCGAGCGGGTGGTGCCGGTCGGCGAGGACTTCGCGACCCGTGTCGCCGAGCGCGTAGGCGCGGAGGCGCCGCCGCGGGCACGCACCCGCCTGCTGCGGCCACTGGCCGGTGGCGCGATCGCAGCCGGCGTCGCCGCGCTGGCGTTGATGGTCACGGGACCAGGACGCGACGCGCAGACCGGTTCGACGCCGCTCGCCGGAACGCAGTCCCCGGCGGTTCCGGTGCTGGCCTCGCAGGCCGCGCTGCGCACCGAGGACCTGGCACCGGTGCTGCCGCTGCGACAGGTCAGCGAGACCTGGGCGATGCCACTCGCGCCGAGCGCTGGCGCGGCGCCGGTCGAATTGCTGGATCCGGCCGTCGAAGCGTATTTCCTGCGCCACGCGGCGGGAGGCTCCGCCTCGGCGCGCGCCGGATTCGTCCCGTACGTGAACATGGTGGCGTGGCCGGCTGCGCGTCCGGCCACCGGGGCCCAGTCGGGCAGCCGCTGAGTCCGATCGATGCGCGCCGCGCTTCTCTTCACCGCGCTGGCATGGTCGGTGGTCGCGTCGGCCGACGAGGCCGCTGCGAACTGGATCCAGCGGATGAACGGCGCCATGCACGGACTCGCCTATCGCGGAGTCGTCGTCTACGTGCGCGGTGGACAGCTTCAGGCGCTCGAGGTCGAGCGTCGCTTCGTCGATGGCATGCCCGAGGACGTGCTGCGCACGCTGACCGGCGAGCCGCGGGAAGTCGTCCGGGCCGGCGGTCGGCTGGCGAGTGTCGCGGCGGCCGGCGTACTCCGAATCGAGGACGCGCTCGACGAGCCGTGGACGACACTGGTCGCCGGGCCCGTCGCCGATCTCGAGGCCAGCTATCGACTGACGCTGACCGGCGAGGCTCGCGTCGCAGGGCGCCCGGCCGTGGTGGTCGACGCCATCCCACGCGACGATGCGCGCTACGGGTATCGCCTCTGGCTGGAGCGCGAGAGCGGATTGCTGCTGGGCTCCGCGGTGCTGACTGCAGCCGGTCAATTGCTCGAACAGTCGATGTTCACCCAGGTCGAGTTCGCGGCCGGCCCCGCCCGGGCGACGGCGCCGCCGACGGCGGCAGAGCCAAAACTCATCGGGTGGTCCGTCCCCGGAATGCCTGCGGGCTTCCGGCTGGTGGCGGCGAGAGAACACGAGGGTGCCGGTCGACACCTCGTGTTCTCCGATGGCCTTGCCAGCGTCTCGGTCTACATCGAGCCCGGTCCGGCGCGGCTTCTCGGCCATGCCCAGCGTGCGCTGATGCGTGCCTACGGCGCCAGCGGCGATGGTTTCCACGTCGTTGTGGTCGGCGAACTGCCGCCGGGCGCCCTCGAACGTATCGCGCGTTCGGTGCGACGTGCCGACTGAGATGCTGGCGTGGATGCGTGGTTCGACGGACGAGGATTGCCCCGCCGGTGAAGACTGGGCGCCCGTCTTGCGCGCCGAGGCGTATTCCACGCGTTTGGCGCACTCATCCGGGCATGGATGGCCGGTCCGCCGCGCGGTCGCCCCGGCGAGCGCGATCCAAAGCGCGAGTCCGGGCCCATGCCGGACCCGCAGTCCTCCGCGCGATCCCGGCGTGCTTCACCCGATCAACCCACGAATCGATCGTTGGTACCCAGCAGTTCGGGGCCTTGATCGATCCGCTTGACGCCCCATTGCAGTGTGATCCGACCAAAGGATGACCCCATGACGAGCAAGTCCCCGTTCACGATCGTGCTGATGGCCGTCGCGCTGGCGCTGGTCGCGCCGGCCGCGCCGGCCCAGTTGCCAGACTTCGTTGCCATCGTCGAGCGCAATGCGCCGACCGTGGTCAACATCACCGCGCGCAAGACGCGAGCCGATGCCAACGATCCCTCGCAGATGAGCCCCGAGGAGATCCCGGAACTGTTCCGGCGTTTCTTCGGGCCGATGCCCGGCATGCCCGGGATGCCACGCGGACCGCAGCCCGAGCGAATCTCCGGCGGCTCGGGCTTCGTGATCTCGAGCGATGGCTACATCCTGACCAACCACCACGTGATCGACGGCGCGGACGAGGTCACCGTCCGCCTCCGCGATCGTCGTGAACTGGTCGCCACCGTGGTCGGCTCGGATCGCGATACCGACATCGCCCTGCTCAAGGTCGACGCCACCGGATTGCCGGCCGCGACGCTCGGGGAATCCGACAAGCTCAAGCCCGGCCAGTGGGTGGTCGCGATCGGCTCGCCCTTCGGGCTCGAGGAGACCGTGACCGCGGGCATCGTGAGCTCGGTGGGTCGCACGCTCGGCAACGATCAGCGCTATGTGCCCTTCATCCAGACCGACGTCGCGATCAACCGCGGCAATTCCGGCGGCCCGCTGTTCAATCTCGCAGGCGAGGTCGTCGGGATCAACTCGCAGATCTTTTCGACCTCGGGCGGCTCGATCGGCCTCTCGTTCTCGATTCCGATCGACACCGCGAAGAGCGTCGTCGAGCAGCTCCGCACCAAGGGTCGTGTCAGTCGCGGCGTGATCGGCGTGCAGATCCAGAATATCGACCGAGACCGTGCCGAGGCGCTCGGGCTGCCGCGTCCGGCGGGTGCGCTCGTGGCCGAGATCCAGCCCGGGAGTGCCGCCGAGAAGGCCGGAATCCGTGTCGGCGACGTGATCACCTCGTTCAACGGCCGCGAGATCGGCGATTCGTCCGAACTGCCGCCGATGGTCGGTGCGACTGCGCCCGGGACCCGTGCGACGCTCGGCGTGTTCCGTGACGGCCGCAGTCTGAACGTGCCCGTGATCGTGGCCGAACTTGGAGGCGGCTCGACGGCCGGGACCAGCCCTGCCGGGTCGCGCGGCGGCGCTTCCGGCACGGGTGCCGCGCTTGGCTTGTCCGTGCGTGCGCTGACCGCGGAACAGCGCCAGCAGCTGGGCGTGGATGCCGGTGTCCTGGTCGAACGCGTCACCGGACAGGCTGCGGGCAGGGCCGGGATCCAGCCAGGCGACGTGATCCTGCGCGTCGGCAACCAGTCCGTCCGGACCGTCGCCGAGTTCGAGCGCGCTGCGGGCGCGGCCCGTGCCGGGCAGGCGATCATGCTGCTGGTTCGGCGCGGTGACGCGAACGTTTTCGTGGCGATCCGTCCGGAAGCGAGCCGCTGACCACCGCTGCGGTGGCGCCGGGTCCTCCGGGTCCCGGCGCCACTGGCCCTTCCGAAACGCGGGGCCGAAGACGCGTCGTCGACGAATCCCGGGCGGCGATCTGCGATAATCGCGGGCTTCCCGGATTCCCCCCGAGCCGCCGCGTCGCGTCGGCCGCAGTCGGCTGGCGCTGTGAGATGAAACACATCCGCAATTTCTCGATCAT
>CALDVP010000090.1 GCA_937924195.1 uncultured Lysobacterales bacterium | reverse complement strand
CCTGCGCGACTGGTGCAGCGACGCCGAGCGCTCCGGTATCGCCCAATTGGAAGTTTTTGCGCGCGCGCTGCGGGGCTATGCACTGGTACCGGCGCGTTCGACCGTGCGCTGAGGCATCATCTTCGACGGGCGGTGACGGCGGAGGCGCCGTCGCGTCGTTGGTACGTCATGCGCCCGATAGCCGATGCAACCTGCGAGAACCCGGCTGCACAAGGAGGGAAAAGCATGCGAAGGATCATCCTGCTGACGATCGCGGCGCTGCTCTTGGCGACGTCTGCGGCAGCGGTGGAAGCCAAGGGGAGAAAGTCGAGCGCCACGATCACGATCGTGAACCTCTCGAGCTGGGAGATCCACGAGATCTATCTCTCCTCGGTCGACCGCTGGGACTGGGGTCCGGATCTGCTCGGCCCGTTCGACGTGATCGAGACTGGAGAGCGATTCAAGATCCGCGATGTGCGCTGCGATCGCTACGATGTCAAGGTCGTCGACGAAGACCAGGACGAGTGTGTTCTCGGCAATGTGGCCATCTGCGGTGGCAACGACACGTGGGTCATCACTGACGACGACCTGCTGACCTGTCAACTGTTGACCCACTGACCCGGCGATCCGGGTCCACCCGCGCCTGGCCCGTCCCAAGCGAGCGACTCCCGTGCCATGAACGACGAACCCGCCACGCGGGCGGGTTCGTCGAGGGATCGATCGATGCGTCGGAACCTTACTTGATCTTCGCTTCCTTGTACGCCACGTGCTTGCGCACGACCGGATCGTACTTCAGCATCTCGAGCTTCTCTGGCTTGGTCTTCTTGTTCTTGTCGGTGGTGTAGAAGTGGCCGGTCCCGGCCGTCGACACCATGCGGATCTTGTCGCGCTTGCTCGCCATCTGCGTGCTCCCTTAGACCTTCTCGCCACGCGCGCGGAGATCCGCGAGCACGGCGTCGATGCCGTTCTTGTCGATCGTGCGCAGCGCCGCGGCCGAGACGCGCAGGCGTACCCAGCGGTTCTCGCTCGCCACCCAGAAGCGGCGCTCATGCAGGTTGGGGCGGAACTGGCGCTTGGTCTTGTTGTTCGCGTGCGAGACGTTCTGGCCGGAGCGCGTGCGCTTGCCGGTCACTTGGCAGGTTCTGGGCATGAGTCACCTCTTCGTGGGCGCCGCGCATGGCCCGCGCGGCATCGGCCCCGCCACCGGCCCGGCCGGCGACACGCGATTCGGGCAATCGATTCGCCTGACATACCCGCTCCGGCATCGCGCGGCCGACCGGGGCCCGGCTCGCGTCCGGGAAGGCGAGCCCGGCTTTATAGTAGATCCGGGCCTTTTCGGCAAGAAGCAGTTCGGAACGTGCCCGGATTCAGTCCCTGGGCGGCGGCTCCTGCGCGGCAAGATCCGGATGCCAGCCGCGCCGCTTGTCCCAGCCGCGATGGCGGATATCGAGGTGCAGGCTGTAGAGCGCGGTGAAGGCCGGGAAGAGGTTCTGCAGCACCCCGACCGAATCGGCCTTCGCCGAGAACAGGAAATAGCTCAGCGTCATGAAGCTGCCGAGGACGCTCATGTACCAGAACAGCCGCGGGATCACCGGCCGGCCGGCGCGACGCGAGGCCACGAACTGGACCAGCCAGCGGGCTCCGAACATCAGCGCGCCGACGTAGCCGACGAGCTTCCACGGTGTCACCACGACGCCCGTCCAGGCCAGCCATTCGATCGGATCGTCCATCGTCAGAGCAGGAATCCATGGCGCCCCGGCGGGGCCGCAAGAACGCCAATGGTAGGGCGGCCTTGCCGGCTGTCCGCCGAACGGCGCCCAGCACGGATTCGTCGTCGCGAGTGCTTCATCTCCGAGGATGAGCCGGGTCATGCGTCTGGCCAGCAACTCGCTGCATGTACGGACGAGCGATCCGCAACGGCTCAGAGCGGGTGGACCTCGGTGCGCTTCGAGCGGTGAATCAGCCAGATCACGCCCAGGAGGTCGGAGATGCCGACCCACGCGCGCCCCAGCGTGCCGTACTTGCTGGCGCCGCGGGTCCGCGCACGGTGGCCGACGGGAACGCTGATGACCCGCCAGCCGGCGCGCTGGAACAGGGCCGGCAGGTAGCGGTGCATGTGGTCGAAGTACGGCAAGTCGAGGAAGGCCTCGCGCTCGAACAGTTTCAGGCCGCAGCCAGTGTCGGGCGTCGCGTCGCGCAGCAGGCGGGAACGCAGCGCGTTCGCAAAACGCGAGGTCACGCGCTTGATCCAGCCGTCGCGGCGCGTGACCCGCCAGCCAGCGAAACACTTGGTCCGTGGATCGGCGCGATCGCGCTCGGCGAGCAGCTTCATGATGTCGGCGGGGTCGTTCTGGCCGTCACCGTCGAGCGTCGCGATCCACGGAGCGCGCGCCTGCCTGACGCCGTTACGCACCGCGGTGCTCTGCCCCGACTGGCTCGCGTGCGCGAACACCCGCAGTTCGGGATGCGCGACTCGTGCGGCGAGCAACTGCTGGCGCGTGCCGTCGCGGCTGGCGTCGTCGACGAAGATCATCTCGAAGCGGATCCGGCCGCGCAGCGCGGCCGCGATCTCGGCGACCAGCGGCCCGACGTTATCGGCCTCGTCGTGCGCGGGCACGACGACGGACAGCTCGGGCGTGGTCTCGGCCATGGTCCGCTCGCGTCCCGCCCCGGGTCTCAGCGCCGCAGGCGCTCGAGGATGCCGTCGAGCTCGTCGAGGCTGAAGTACTCGATCACGAGACGACCGCGGCCGTTGGGTTTCGACTCGATGCGCACCGGCGCACCGAGGCTCTCGCCGAGCTCCTGCTCCAGGCGGGCCACGTCGGCGTCGGCGCGGCGGCGCGCCTTCGGGCTCTTACCCTTCGCCTTGCCGGGCGCGGACTGGCCGTGCGCGGCCCGCGCCCGTTCCTCGAGATCGCGCACGGACCAGCCGCCGTCGACCGCCGCCCGCGCGAGCTTCGCCGCCTCGGCTTCGGGCAGCGTCAGCAGGGCGCGCGCGTGGCCCATCTCGAGGCGACGCTGCTCGAGCAGCTCGCGGATCGGCTGCGGCAGGTCGATCAGGCGCAGCAGGTTGGTCACCGCGGCGCGCGAGCGGCCGACGGCGTCGGCGACCTGCTGGTGGGTCAGCGCGAACTCGTCGACGAGGCGCTTCAGCGCCTGCGCCTCCTCGAGTGGATTCAGGTCCTGGCGCTGGATGTTCTCGATCAGCGCCATCGCCATCGCCGACTGCTCGGGCACGTCGATGACCAGGGCCGGGATCTCGGCGAGGCCTGCAACCTGCGAGGCGCGCCAGCGACGCTCGCCCGCGATCAGCTCGAAGCGGCCGCCGCCGGCGTCACGGACGACGATCGGCTGGATCAGGCCCTGCGCCTTGATCGACGCGGCCAACTCCTCGAGGGCATCGGGATCGATATGCCGGCGCGGCTGGTAGCGGCCCGGAGAAACGGCCGCCACCGCCAGCGAGCGGAGGACGCCGGTAGTTTCCGCCACCTCCTCGGCTTTCGCTTCGATACCGAGGAGGGACTCGAGACCGCGACCGAGGCCACGTTTCTTAGCTTGCGCCATGGGGAGCGGGATCCTCGGTTTCAGGCCGCGCTGACCTCGGTCGCCCGACCGGAGCCCGAGCCGCCGCGTTCGCGGCGCAGCATCTCGCCGGCGAGGCCCAGATAGGCGATCGCACCGCGCGACTCGCGGTCGTACCGAGAAATCGGCATGCCATGACTGGGTGCCTCAGCGAGTCGGACATTGCGCGGCACGATCGTGCGGAAGACCTTGTCGCCAAAATGCTGGAGCAATTGGGTCGAGACCTCATTGCCGAGGTTGTTGCGGACGTCGAACATGGTCCGCAGCAGGCCCTCGACCTCGAGCTTCGGATTCAGCCGCTGGCGCACGGCCTTGATCGTGTCGAGCAGCGCGGTGAGGCCCTCGAGCGCGAAGTACTCGCACTGCATCGGGATCAGCACGCCGTCGGCCGCGGTCAGCGCGTTGAGCGTGAGCAGGCTCAGCGACGGCGGGCAGTCGATCAGCACGTACTGCCAGCGGTCGCCGCTGCCAGCGAGGATCTCGCGTAGGCGCTGCTCGCGGGCGATCGCATCGGCGAGCTTGATCTCGGCGGCGGTGAGATCGCCGTTGGCGGGCAGCAGGTCGAAGCCCGACTCGGTGCGGACGACGGCCCGCTCGAACGGAACCTCCTCGAGCAGCACCTCGCAGCCGGTGGCCGAGACGGCGCGCTTGTCGACGCCCGAGGCCATGGTTGCGTTGCCCTGCGGGTCGAGGTCGACCAGCAGCACGCGGCGCCGCGCCTCGGCGAGCGCGGCGGCCAGGTTGACGGCCGTCGTCGTCTTACCGACGCCGCCTTTCTGGTTCGCGATGGCGATGATGCGGGTCATGGGCGCTCGGCGCGCGGGTCCGCGGGATCCGGACCGCCAAGTATGACCAAGAGCCGGCCTGCTTCCAAACCGGGTACCGACAGGTCGTGGATCGTTTCGACGCGCCAGCCCGCGGGCAGGCCGACGAGTTCGTCCCGCCAGCCGGGTCCCTTCATCGCCAGTAGACGGCCCCCCGGGGCGAGCCATGGCTTGGCGAGGCGGCACAGGACCGGCAGCGCCGCGAGCGCCCGCGAGACCACCTGCCCGGCCCGCGGCCGCGGGCCCGGCCCCTGCTCGGCCCGGGCTTCGACGACCTCGACCTCGGGCAGGCCGAGCCGGCGCACCGCCTCACGCAGGAAGCGGACCTTCTTACCGTTCGACTCGACCAGCGCCACGCGCAGCCCGGGTCGGGCGATCGCGAGCGGGATACCCGGCAGCCCCGGGCCGGTGCCGAGATCGGCGATGGACGGCGCGGTGACGTGGGGCAGCACCACCAGCGAATCGAGCAGGTGACGCGGCACCATCGCGGCCGGGTCGCGGACCGCGGTCAGGTTGTAGGCCTGGTTCCAGCGCGCGAGCAGGCGCAGGTAGTCGACGAGGCGCGCGATCCGCTCTTCGTCGAGCGCGAGCCCGAGGCGCCCGAGGCCCTCGCGCAGGACGGCTTCGATCATGGCGGGGTCGGAGAGTGGATCCCGGGTCATGCGGCCTCGATCGGCTGGGGCGTGGCGGCGAGCAGCGACCGGCTCGCCGGGTGGCGCGGGTGCGAGAGGACTTCGGCGACCGGCCCGGTCTCGACGACGCGGCCGGCGTCGAGCACCAGCACGCGATCGGCGACGAAGCGCACCGCGGCGAGGTCGTGCGAGATGAACAGGACCGCGAGGCCGCGGCGTTCGCACTGGTCGCGCAGCAGGTTCAGGATCCCGGCCTGCACGCCGACGTCGAGCGCCGACACGGCCTCGTCGCAGACCAGGATCGCTGGCGCCAGGGCCAGCGCGCGCGCGATCGCGACCCGTTGCTGCTGGCCGCCGGAGAGCTCGTGCGGCCGCCGATCCGCGTGCTCGGGACCCAGGCCGACCTCGCCGAGCAGTTCGAGCGCGCGCCGCCGACGTCCGGCGACATCGCCGACCCCGGCGACGACCAACGGTTCGGCGATCGAGCGCCACGCCGGCAGCCGCGGATCGAGCGACGCGGCCGGATCCTGGAACACGAGTCCGATCCGGCGCCGCAGGTCGGCGAGCGCGGCGCCCGTCGCGACGAGCAGGTCCCGGCCTTCGATCGCGATCGCGCCGTCGCTGGCTTGATCCAGGCACAGCAGCGCGCGCGCCAGCGTGGACTTGCCGCAACCCGACGGCCCCACGACGCCGAGAACCTCGCCAGGCGACAGCTCGAAGGAGATCCGCTCGAGTGCCAGCCCGTCCCCATGCCGGACCGAGAGCCCGCGCACCGACAGCACCGGTTCGCCCGGGGTCTTGGGCGTCGACGCCGCGGGCGAGGCCGATTCGACCAGCACGTCGTCGGGCCCCGCCACCGGCAGCCGCGGCGGGTTCGCATCGAGCCGCGGCCGGCTGGCGAGGAGGTTGCGCAGGTAGGGACTGCGCGGCCGTGTGAGAAGGTCTGGTGCCGGCCCGGTCTCGATCACCGCGCCGCGCCGTAGCACGACCATCCGGTCGGCGATGGCGCCGATCCGGTCGAGGTCGTGTGCGATCGCGATCACGCCGAGCCCTGTATCGGCGAGGCGGCGGAGCAGCGTGGCGATCGCGGCCGCGCGCGGCGGGTCGAGGGCGCTGGTGACCTCGTCCGCGACCAGCACCTCGGGGCGTCCGGCGAGCGCGAGCGCGATCCCGATGCGCTGGCGCTGCCCGCCGGACAGCCGGTGCGGGTGGCGAGCCAGCAGGGTCGCCGCGTCGTCGAGTCCGACCTCACGCGCGAGTCGCAGGGCCGCGGCGCGGCGCGACGCGCGGTCGGCGCCGGGCTCGCGACGCGCGAGCACCTCGTCGAGCTGGTCGCCGGCCGTGCGCATCGGGTGCAGATTCGCGAGCGCATCCTGAAACGCGAGTCCGATCCGGCGGCCGCGCCAGCGGGAGAGCGCCTGGCGATCGCCCGCGGCGACCTCGTCGGACCCGAGCCGGATGCGGCCATCGACGGTCGCGCCTTGTGGCAGCAGCCCGACCAGCGCCTGGGCCAGGGTGCTCTTGCCGGAACCCGATTCGCCGACCACGGCGAGCACCTCGCCGGCCGCGACCGCAAGCGAGAGTCCGTCGAGGGCCGGACGCCCCGCACCGGCGTGCTGGATCCGGAGCCCGACGACCGACAGGACGCCCCGGCTCATTGGCGGATCCGCCGCGCGTCGACGCGATCGCGCAAGGCATCCGAGAGCGTCGTCGCGGCGAGCAGGGTCGCCACCAGCATCGCCGCCGGCGCCAGCAGCACCCACGGCGCATCGAGCATCTCCTCGACGCCCTCGGCGAGCAGGCCGCCCCAGCCGGTCGACGGCTCGTCGACCGAGAGGCCGAGGAAGCCGAGGAATGACTCGACGAGGATCGCATGCGGGACCAAGAGCCCGAGGTACACCGCGCCGAGCGGCAGCAGCTGCGGGATCACGTGGGTCGCGATGATTCGCACGCGCGATGCGCCCATCGCGACCGCGGCCAGCACGAATGGCGCCCGGCGCAGTCGCGCAGCTTCCGCGCGCGCGACGCGCGCGAGGTCGGTCCAGACCGCGCCGGCGATCGCCGCGAGCAGCAGCGGCAGGCTGCGATCGAACAGGGTCAACAGCAGCACGACGATCAGCAGGAAGGGAAGCGCCGCGAAGACGTCGAGCGCCGCGACCATCGCCCGCTCGGTGCGGCCACCGGAGTAGCCGGCGATCGCGCCGTAGACCAGCCCGATCGCCAGTGCCGCGACCGCGGCGACCAGCCCGACCGCAAGCGAGATCCGGCCCGCGGCGAGCGTCCGGACCAGCACGTCGCGGCCGATCGCATCGGTTCCCAGCAGGTGCCCGTGTGCAAGGCCGGGTGCGACCGACGCGTGCGCCCAGTCGGGCTGCTCGGGCGCGAAGGGCAGCAGCCACGGGCCCACGATCGCAGCCAGCGCCAGCACGGCCAGCGTCTCCAGCGCGCCCGGCGCAGGCAAGCCGGCAAATCGAACGCGGAGGCCGAGGGCGACGGACACGGGTCAGAAAGCGTGCACGGCCTCGAGCTCCACCAGCAGCTCGCGCCGGCAGATATCGCCTTGCAGCAACATGAAGGGCACCGTACCGCCGAAGCGTGCGAGCAGCCGCGCCTGGATTGCCGCGGACTCGGCGGGATCGCGCAGATAGACACGCAGCAGCGTGGCCGCGCCCGGCCGTGACTCGACGCCAAGCCGCGCCGCGGCGCGCGCGAGCACGTGCTCGAGGTTCAGCAGCGCCTCGTCGAGCTGTGCCAGCGCCTCGGCATGACGGCTCTCGTGGCCGACGACGCTGGCGGTGCCGGACACCAGCAGCAGCGGCGGATCGTTCCACTCGAGCAGCATCGCGCGCGAGAAGCCGGGTGCGACCGGGCCGTAGTCGCGCGGGTATTCCCAGGCGCTGACCTGGCGCGGATTTTCGATCGGCACGCCGGGCCGACGCGCGGCGAGCCACGAGAGGTGCAGTTCGGCGCGGGAACCGGGGATGCCGATTGCGGTCGCCGCGGCGTAACCAGTGGCGGGCTCGGTCGGGATCGCGCGCGCGCGGCCGATGCAGAAGCGGCGATAGCACTCGCGGTCACCGTCGCCGTCGTTGATCGCGCCAAAGTAGTTCCAGACGCGCAGCAGGTGTGGATAGCCGGCGCGGACGCTCGACTCGAGCAGCTCTCGGTAGGCGGCCTCGGTTGCGTCCTCTATCGCGGCAGGGGGCATCGGCTGCACGAGGTGGCCGAACTGGAACTCCTGGCTCTGGACCACGCGCGCGCTGATGGACGCAGCGGCGGCAGACCTGACCTGCGCACCATCTCGCCAGGTTTCGAAACGGGACGTTCCTCCGAGCCAGCGGAACGGCAACCGCGTCGATGCGATCGCCGCGGCAAGATCCGGGCGCGCGTCCGCGGTGGTCGCGGCCAGGACCATCGCCAGCGCGCCGGTCGGGGATTCGACGGGCGAACGGGCATCCACCGCGAGTGACGGGCGAGTGGCCCCCGGCTCCGGATCCTGGCGCGACGACCACGGAGCGACAGCGGGGATCGAGTGCGGGACGCGGGCCATCGGCAGCGATATCTTATCGGGCGGGCCGGGTGTTCCGGCGTGGAGGCCACGTGGCGACGAAGGGCGGCACCGCGAAAGGCAGACGACTGCCCGAGCTGGTCGGCGACGGCGAGATCGATCGGGCTGGCGCTTTTCTCGTCGGATTGCAGGACCGGATCTGCGCGGCCATCGAGCGCGTCGACGGGAAAGCGCGTTTCGTCGAGGACGCCTGGGAACGTCCCGAAGGTGGCGGCGGGCGAACGCGGGTGTTGCGCGACGGCGGCGTGTTCGAGCAGGCCGGGATCGGTTTTTCGCGGGTCGAGGGTGAACGCATGCCGCCGGCGGCGACCGCGCATCGGCCGGAACTCGCCGGACGCCCCTGGATCGCCCAAGGGGTGTCGCTGGTCTTCCATCCCCGCAATCCCTACGTGCCGACCACACACATGAACGTGCGCCTGTTCGTCGCGCGCGGCGACGGCGCGCCCGCGTGGTGGTTTGGCGGCGGCTTCGACCTGACGCCGTTCTACCCCTTCGACGAGGACATCCGCCATTGGCACCAGGTCGCGCACGATTTGACCGTGCCTTTCGGACCGCGGGTCTATGCCGAGCACAAGGCCTGGTGCGATCGTTATTTCTATCTTCACCACCGCGAGGAGACGCGCGGCGTCGGCGGCCTGTTCTTTGACGACCTCAATGCGTGGCCCTTCGATCGGTGCTTCGCCTACTTGCGCGCCGTTGGCGAGGGCTTCCTCGATGCCTACCTGCCGATCGTGACCCGGCGCAAAGACATGCCCTATGGCGAGCGCGAGCGCGCATTCCAGCTTTATCGCCGCGGGCGCTACGTCGAGTTCAACCTGCTCTGGGACCGCGGGACGCTGTTCGGCATCCAGTCCGGTGGCCGCACCGAGTCGATCCTGATGAGCCTGCCGCCGCTGGTCCGTTGGGAGTATGGCTACCGGCCGCGCCGGAACAGCGCGGAGGCGCGGCTCGCCGAATACCTGAAGCCGCGCGACTGGCTGGCCGAACTCGGACCCTGAACTCGAAGCGGGCTGGCGACTCGCGCGCCGGTCGCGGCCGCGGACGCGCGTTCCGTCCGCCGGCCGGCCCGGCCACGGGGCGCAACCGCGTGCTGCTGGCGCTCAGGCAGACGCGCGTCGTCGTGGCGTCAGCCAGGCCAATAGCGCGGGCAGCAGCACCAGCGCGCCGACCATGTTCATGATGAACATGAACGAAAGCAGGATGCCCATGTCGGCCTGGAACTTGAGCGCCGAGAAGATCCACGTGCCGACGCCGATCGCCAGGGTGACAGCCGTGAACAGCACCGCCGTGCCGGTCAGCTTCAGCGCCTTGTAGTAGGCCACCTCGACGCTTTCGCCGTCGTCGAGGAACTCGCGCATGCGGCTGTAGATGTAGATCGCATAGTCGACGCCGATGCCGACGCCGAGCGCAGCGACCGGGAGCGTGTTGACCTTGAGCCCGATATTCATCGTCGCCATCAGGGCATTCGCCAGCAGGGACACCAGCGCCAGCGGCAGCACGATGGCGAGCGTCGCAATGACGGAGCGGTAGGTCAGCAGGCACAGGATGATCACCGCCGCGTAGACCCACAGCAGCATCGGCATCTGGTTGGCCTTGACCACCTCGTTGGTGGCTGCCATCACGCCCGCGTTGCCGGTTGCAAGCCGCAGGTTGGCGGCGTCGCTGTCCCACTCCTCGCCGCGCTCGGCGGCTGCCCTCGCCTCATCGGCCAGTTTCAGGCGCAGATTGATGCCAGGGTGCCAGGCGCCATTCTCGGCACGGAAGGCCTTCACGGCATCGACCACCCGCGTGATCGTCTCGGCTTTGTGGTCGGTCAGGAAGATCATGACCGGGATGCCGCTGCAGTCGCTGTTGAGCAGGCCGGAGTCGGTCTCGAAGCCCTGGGTGGCGACGCGCAGCTGATCGGTGTCGCGCGGCAGCACGCGCCAACGGATATTGCCCTCGTTCCAGCCGGCGTTGACGATCTTGGCGGCGATCGGAAGGGACAGCACCTGTTGCACGCCCTCGATGTTCTTCATGTGCCAGCTGAAGCGGTCGATCAGCTCCATCACCGGGTAGCTGAGCGTGCAGGCGTCCGGCCGCGCCTCGACGATCACATTGATCGCGTCGACGCCGAGCCCGAAGTGCTCGCCGATCGCAATCGCGTCCCGATTGAAGCGGGCCTCGGGCCGCAGTTCCGGAACGCCGGCTTCGGAGTCGCCGATCTTCATCTCCTGGGCGCGATGCCAGCCGAAGATCGCAAGACCGATCGCGACGACGATGGCTGCGGCTGCCGGGCCGCGGCGCGAGAAAGAAGCCAGCAGCCCCCAGATCGGGTTACGACGGCGCTCACGACGGATCCGACGCTCGCGGAAGGGTTCGTAGCGCTTGCCGAAATGCGTGTAGGACAGCATCAGCGGCAGCAGCACGAGGTTGGTGAGGATGATCACCGCAACGCCGATCGACGCAGTGATCGCGAGCTCTTGGATGATGCGGATGTCGATCAGCAGGATGGTGACGAAGCCGATGCAGTCCGAGAGCAGCGCGATCGAGCCGGGGACGAGCAGTCGGCGGAACGACCGTTTGGCGGCCTCGAGCGCATCGACGCCATGCGCGGCGGCGAGCTGATCGGCATTGCCTTCGACGCCACCGAAGAGTCGCTCCTGGAGCCAGGAGTTGATCATCTGAACCGCGTGGCTGACACCGATCGCGAACACCAGGAAGGGCGTCAGGATGTTCATCGGGTCGATGCCGAAACCCATCAACCGGAGCGCGCCGAGCATCCAGATGACCGCGACGATCGCCGCGAGCACGGCCCACAGCGCGAGCCGGAAGGAACCGGTGTAGAGCACCAGCAGGATGAAGGTCAGCGCGATCGCGACACCAAAGAATGTGACGACCGAGCGGGCGCCTTCGGCGATGTCGCCGACCACCTTGGCGAAGCCGATGATGTGGACGGTGTAGTCCTCGCCCTCGTATTTCGTGCGCAGCGCCTCGAGCTGGCGCGCGACTTCCTGGTAGTCCATCTTGCGGCCGGCGTCCTCCGGCACCAGCTCGGCCCAGACCATCGCACCCGAGAAGTCCTTCGCGACCAGCCGGCCGACGATGTTGGCCTTCACGATGTTGCTGCGAATGGTCTCGAAATCCTTTGGGGTCGGAACGAAGTTCGGATCGCGTGGGACGAACTTCGGAGGAATCACGTTGCCGCCGGCGAAGCCGTCCTCGACCACTTCGACGAAACGGACGTTGGGCGTGAAGATCGAGCTGACGCGGGCGTCGTCGGTCGCATCCATGGCGATGACGTCGGCCGTCAGGCTCTCGAGCGTTCGCATGTAGTCGAGGTCGAAGATGTCGCCGTCGCGCGCCATCAGCGCGACCAGCACGCGATTCGCGCCGCCGAAGTCCTTCTCGTAGTCGATGAAGGTTTGCATGTACTCGTGGCCGAGCGGGATCTGCTTCTTGAATCCCGCGTCGACGCGGAGCTGGCTGGCATACCAACCCATCACGATCGTTGCGATCGCGAACAACAGCATCAGGATGGCGCGCTGGCCGAAGATCAGGTTCTCGGCGGCGCGGTGGAAAGCAGTGACCTTGACGCTCATCGGGGATCTCCGGCGGGGTTCGTCGTGGGCTCGATGGCGATGGTCATTCGGCGCGGTAGACGCCGATGCCACGCTCGCCGCAGACGATGAAGCGACCGTCACCCTCGCCGAGGATGGCGGCGAGGATCGGGGTTTCCTGACGCTCGTTGACGAAGGTCGAGAGGTGGAACGGTTCGCCCGCGCGACTGCGGGACACGACGACGCCGTTGGCCCCGACGAGGACCACGCCCCCATGGGCAAGCGCCGCGCCACCGAAGAGGCTGAGCGAGGTGCCGGTGTCGACTGCGTTCCAGCTCAGACCGCCGTCGACGGACTCGAGGGCATTGCCGCGAAGGCCGAAGGCGAGGAGTCGGGAGGAGTCGAAGGCCAGGAGACCGAACATCGATCCGTCGTAAGGAAGCGTTCGGCGCTCCCAGGTCTCGCCGCCGTCGATCGAGCGATAGCCGGCGCCACGCTCGGCGACGATGAACAGGACTCCGTCGTCGAGGCGCGCGATCGCATTGAGGTGGGGATCGGCTTCCTCGTCGATGGTCAGTTCCTCGGCGTCCATCAGCCAGGAATCGTCGTCCGCTTGTTCTTCGGCGGCAGCGGTCTCGACCTCGGCCGCGATCATCCCGTCCGACTTCGGCAGCGTCACATCGGTCCAGGTCTCGCCGCCATCGTCGGTGCGCAGCATCAGGGCATAGGCGCCGATCGCGAAGCCTCGGTTGGCGTCGAGGAACAACACGTCCAGCAACGGAACGCCGTTGTGTGGATCGTCGCTGCCAGCCACGTAGGGATTCGAATGTACGAGGCGCCAGGTTCGACCGGCATCGGTCGAGCGGATGATCACGCCGTCGTGCCCGACGGCCCACGCGGCGTCGCCGCGTGCCGTGACCGCGGTCAGGGTCGCGCGGGTTGGCACCTCGGCGACCTGGCGCCAGTTGCGGCCATCGTCCGAAATCAGTACGTGGCCGCGTTCCCCGACCGCGATCCGTCGCGTGCCGGATATCGCGAGATCGAGCAGCAGGGACTCAATGGCCCTGGGCATCGGCTCGGCCGGACGTAACATCGGATCGGGGCCCGCGCCGGACTGCGCCGCATGGACCGACACGGCGTGGCCACCGCTGAGTAATGCGAGCACGAGCGCACCCGTAGCCAGCCGCGCGCGTGCACGATGGGGTTTCGACTCCATGGATGCCCTCCCAGGCGGGCCCGTGCATGAGGACAGGGGCCCAGAAAAAAAGCCGCCGCGCGGTGTCTGCCGGGCGGCGGCCGATTTGCGTGCGCGTGGGTCCGCTTCGCCGATCAGCGAATGCCGCGAGTGCGAAGCGACTGCGGCGAGAAGTTCTCCGGCGTAGTCTGGAACGCGAAGTTGAACGGCGTTTCCTCATTGTCGAGCAGGCCGGCAATGTAGCGTCCGGACTGGAGGTCATAGTGGACCTCGATCGTCGCCCAGAAGGTCGGCACGTCGTAGTAGTTGACCGACGGGGCTTCCGACACGCGCCACAGGCGACCCTGAGCGTCGTAGTGGTCGATGCCGAGAATCTGCCAACTATCCTCGTCGATGTACATCGTGCGCCGCGGGTTGATGTGACGCGCGCCAGGCTTCAACGTGGCCTCGACCACCCACACCCGATGCAATTCGTAGCGCATCAGATCCTGGTTGAGATGTCGCGGACGGATCAGATCCGCGACCTTGGTATCGCCACTGTGGGCCTTGTACGAGTTGTACGGAACGTAGAGTTCTTTGCGGCCGACGAGCTTCCAGTTGAAGCGGTCCATCGCGCCGTTGAACATGTCGGTCATGTCGTTGGTGCGCAGGCCGTCCGACGCGGTGCCCGGATTGTCGTAGGCGACGTTCGGGGCCCGCCTCACCCGGCGCTGGCCGGGGTTGTACACCCAGGCCTGGCGGGCCTGCTTTGCCTGGTTCAAGGTCTCGTGGACCAGCAGCACGTTGCCGGCGAGCCGCGCCGGGGCCTCGACCACCTGGAAAAAGTAGACCAGGATGTTGTTGAGGTTTTCGGTGGTGTTGCCGGGTTTGTAATAAAGACCCAGCAGTTCCTCACGCAGACGAACCAGGGTGTAGGCCCCATTGGCCGTCGGCGCGGTCTGATTGGCCCAGCGCTGGATCGCGACACCCTTGTACTTCAGCTTATGGTTCCAGACCGCCTGGAAGGCCTTGTCACTGTCCGAGCCGTGCAGGATCGGAAACGGCAGCCCTTCCGCGCAATTCTCGATACCTTCGCCGTTGGCGACCATCCGACACGCGGTCGCGTTACGCTTGGTGAACTCGTAGGTTCGCTCCGGGAACGAAGCCGAACGACGGCTCGGATACACCAGCATCTTGTATGTATCCGGATACTTCTCGAACAGTGCGATCGCGCCGGCCGTGAGCTTGTCGCGGTGGTCGCGGAAGTTCTGGCCGGTGATGGTCAGGATCGACTGATCCGAGGCAAATGGATCGGGATGGTGCATCCCGACGCGAAAGCCGGCTGGCGGCCGGGTGATGCCGCCATCCCAGGAGGGAATGGTGCCCGCCGCATTGCCCGTTTTCTCCGAGCCCATCGGGGTCAGTTCGCCGCCAAGCTTCGCTGCTTCGGCTGCGGAGACCTGTGCCGAAACCGGCGAGACCATGCACGCCCAGGCGATCACTGCCCCGAGGGCGCTGAGTTTCAGATTTCGCATTTGCTTGGACCCTCCCAGGCTCGTCAGAACGCGTAGCGAAGCGTGAATGCGACGAAGTCGCGGTCGTGGATCAGATTGAGGTTGCCGGCGCCCGAAAAGCGGGTGTACGACAGGTCCCCGGTGAACTTCTGCAGATAGGTGCCCTCGACGCCGAGGGTCAGAGATTTGCGGCCCTCGATGAAGTTGCCCCCCGGGCCCGGCGTGATGCCGTTGACGTCGTGGTTGAAGGCGATCCGCGGCGACAGGTTCAGCGCGGTACCAAAGACGCTGTTGTAGTCGGCGCGAGCGATGGTTCGATAGCCCCAGGAGTACGAGGTCGGAAAGCCAGTGATCTGCGTGATCGGGTTACGGAAGGCGCCGGTCTGGAAATCCGGACCGCCACCGGTGTCGGTGCCGTCCCCTTGGTAGCGCAGCGAGCTCGGGTCCGGCAAGTCCCAGACCTTGGTTCCACCAAACTCGGCCACGACTGCGACCTGATTGGCGCCGAGCACGTCGACGAAGAGCTTGGTGGCGGTGAACTGCCACTGCGTCACCTCGTGGCGGTCCCAGCCGCGGACCACGGTCCCGGGCGGCACGCTGCCGAGCTGGCTGATGAAACGGTTGACCGGCTGCGGGATCAGATTGTTGAGCGGTGACAGCGCCGTGAACAGCAGCTCGACGTCATCGAACTGCAGCGGCACGTTGTCGCGATACGAGATTTCGCCCTGCAACGCGATCGAGGTCTCGACGCCGATCGTGGTGTTGAACGAGAGGCCATAGAGCCGAATGTCCTCGGGATACTCGACGAAGTAGCGGCCACTGTTGGCACTGCTGCTCGTGACCGAGATGCCCGACAGCAGCGGCAGGCGGCTGTGGTACTTGAGGAAGTAGAAGCCGAGCTCGGTGTCGCCGAGCCAGGACGCGAGGTAGCGCGCCGCGACGCCGAACTGTCCGCTCGAGCGCGGGAAGACGTCGCGCTCGCGCGGCACGGCGGAACCGCACGAGGTCGCGCGTAGCACCGGGTTCGAGTTGATGATCGGGATGTCGCTCTGGCCGCCGCGGTAGCACACGTCCCAGAACAGATCCGGGTTGCGGACCGGCGCCGGCGTGGTGCCGAAGCCGAGCATCACGAAGCTGCCGCCGTTGGTCGCGAAGTTGTTGGTCGAGAAGTAGCTGCCCGCCGGATCCGCCTCGATCTGCTCGAACTCGAGCAGGTACAGGGCCTCGATCGAGAAGTCCTGGGTCAGGTTCAGCGTGCCGTAGATCATGTTGACCGGCAGCAGCGCTTCGCGCAGCTCCGAACCGGCGCTGCGCAGACGCGCGACGTCGGCCGGGTTGATCACGCTGATGCCGTTCGTGATGAACGTATTCTCGCCCCAGTTGACGACCTGCTGGCCAATGCGCAGCGAGGCCGGCAGGTCGCCGAGCGTGAAGTTGCTGAAGACGAAGGCATCGAGGATGCGGAAGCGGCTGCCGACCTGTTCTTTGCGCGCGACGCGGGAAAGAAAGCGCGCGTTCGCGTTCTCGAAGTCGTAGAAATAGCTGGCGCGCAGGAAGCCGCCCCATTCGTCGTTGCGGTTGACCGAGAGCTCGGAGGTGACCCGAAAAGCGTTCGAGAAGATGTCACCGCTGTCGGGGTAGTTCAGCGTGCCCCAGTCCGAGTTGGCCGAAAAGCGCCCCGGCGCCGCGCGCTGAATCTGATTCAGCTCTGCAAGCGTATAGGGAGGCCGAGTGGGTGGTGCGAAATTGAGCAGCGGATTGATGCTGGCCTTGCCAGTCAGGTCGGTCGCGGCATCCTGCGTGCGCATCGAGATGCCGTAGGAAACCGTCGTATCGACGGTCCCGAGCCAGCCGTCACCAAACTCGAAGTCGATGGCGTGCGCGGAACCGGCCGCAAGGCCGCCGGCCAAGGCCAGTGCGATTGCGGCGCCGAGGACCTTCGGTCGGGCCGCCGGGCTCGAGGTCGGACGAATCGTGTGCTTTTTCATGTCGTTGCCCTTCTCGTTCCTGGCCTTACGGCGTGGTGCGGATGACGGTGGTGTTCTGGACCTGCACCGCGGTGCCATTCGACACCACGAAACTCGCCATCTGACCCTGCATCTCGGCAGTCGTCGCGGCCGATGCCGCGGGCGATAGGAGCGAACCGTGGTCGCCCTGGATGAAGCGCGTCACACCGCGGATACCGTTGGCATTGGCGGTCGAGGCCGTAATCGACTGCAAACCCAGCACGGCCGCCAGCGGGTTGCCACCCGAGAGCGGCGCGCCAGCAACGTTGATCGGCACGACCTGGTCTGGCGGCACGCTGCCGCCACCGACCACGAGGTGCATCAGGATCCGGTCGGTCTGCGTCGCGAAGCCGTAGTTGACCGGGTCGGCCGAGTCGAGCACGGTCTGCGTGACCAGCAAGAACTGGTCGAAATCCGGCGTGCCGGCCTGGATGCCAGCGGCAGCGAGTCCGGCGCGGATCTGCGGGCCGAAGGTCGGTGAGCCGTTGAGGAGCTGGGCGATACCGCCGCCGGGAACCGATAGGACGCCTGTGTTGACCGACGACTCGATCGCAAGGAACGGGACGCCGACGATGCCGCCGAGCGACTGCCCGGTGTACGCGATCCGCGAGCCGTCGAAGTCGGCGACGCCGTCGCCGTTGAAGTCGATGCGCGGGATCGTGCGCGCCAGCGCGATCAGGTCCATGTGCGCCTGGCGCAGGTTGTCACGCGAAGTGCGCAGGCTCCCGAGATTGATCACGTGTGCGCCGGAGCCATCGGGAATGCCATCGGGGCAGATCGCCTGGCCGGCCGGGCAGGGCTGGCCATTGTTGCGGATCAGGTCGACCTCGAAAGTGCGCTCACGCGCGACCGCGCCGAACGGCGTCGAGCCGATGTAGAACGGCTGGCCCGGGGCGATGCCGTGGAGCGGATGGTCGATCGCGATCACCGCGATGCCCTGCGCCGCGTAGGTGGCAGCGACCGCAAACGCGTCGGTCCGGTTCCGCGTGAGGCCGTGGCCGAAGATCACGATCGGCCAGCCGGCGGCCGGCCGCGTGCGGCCGGAAGCCGCGTTCGGCACCGTCAGCACCAGCGGCACCGTCTGATTGCCCTGATTGACCGCGAAGGGATTCGCAAAGGTGACGTTGGTCGAGGTTGGATCGAGCCCAAGACCGTTGAATGGCGGTACGTAGGCACCCGGCGCCGCGCGCCAGAAGCTCTGCAGGACGGCTGCGGCCTGCGCCGGCGGTGTCGCATTGCGGGCCGGGGCATCGTTGAAATAGGGCAGTGTGATCGTGCCGATGAAGATGTCGGCGATCGGGGGCAGACCGGCGCCCAGGCTGCCGAGATTGAGCCCGGTCGGTGCGACCTGGACCGGAGCCGGATTCACCCGACTGGCGTTCGCCTGCAACACCTGCGAGGTGCTCTGGGTCGTCGCGACCCAGCTCAGCACGACGCGGTCGGGCGAGATGCCGCGGCTGGCCGCCGCGGCGAGGTGCGAGTTGGTCAGCAGGCGCAGCGGCTCCAGCGCACATGCGGTCGTCGTCGGCAGCAGCGGGTCGGTGCTCTGACCATTGACACAGAGCGGCGAGGTGCGCTTGGCGAGGAAGTAGGCCTGATCCGGCGTCGCATCGTTGCCGGCGGCATCGACGACGCCGTTGGTGACGATGACCATGTACGAGGTCAGCGGCTTCAGCGGTGCGGTCGGCACGATACCGACGGCGTTCGGGTTCGAAGCCGACGGGCCGACCACGAACTCTGCCGGCGAGGCCAACTCGCGGACCACGGAGGTCACGCCCCCACCCGGGCCGGTCAGCGCCACCTCGAAGACCCGGATCGAACCATTGGGACCACCGGCCGTGAGCGAGGCCGCCCGCGGCGGCGCGCTCATCGTGAAGCTCATCGGGCCGACGGTCGAGAAGCCGTCGAGCGCCGACAGCGCCAGCACCGGCGCGTTCCGCGGGTCGGCGGGGTTGCCGGGCACGGTGAGCGGGGGATTCAGGGTCAAGTCGGTGGTCCCGGACAGCAGCAGGTTGTTCGGGAACGGCACCACGCCGGTCGACGGATCGAAGCGCGCGGTGATGATCGCGGTGACGATCGAGCCGTCGTT
>CALDVP010000089.1 GCA_937924195.1 uncultured Lysobacterales bacterium | reverse complement strand
GGACTGCCCGGGACTTCGGCGCCGGGCGAGCCCGGCGCTACGGGGGGAGAGGACCCGAGTTGGTGGGCACGCGCGTCGCGCAAGCCCGGCGCTGCAGGCCACCGAGAGCCTGTGGCACGCGGCTTGCCGCGCGCAGGGGCGCGGGTCGCATCGGGTCTGCGCGGCCAGCGCTGCCGCAAACCGCGAAGGTGACTTGCCGTGCGGAGGCACCGCCGGTCGGGAGCGATGCGCCGGGCGAGCCCGGCGCTACAGGGGAGGGGATTCGATTTGGTCGCCGCTTGCGCCTGGCACGGGCGTCGCTACCGGGAATGCCGGCTCACTTCATGCGGTAGCTGATGCGCCCCTTGGTCAGGTCGTAAGGCGTCAGCTCGACCTTGACTCGGTCGCCGGTCAGGATGCGGATGTAGTTCTTGCGCATGCGGCCCGAGATGTGGGCCGTCACGACATGCCCGTTGTCGAGCTTCACCCGGAACATGGTGTTCGGCAGGGTCTCGAGGACCGTGCCTTCCATTTCGATCTGGTCGTCTTTGGACATCGAGCCGCGCTTTCCGTCGGAGGTCGGGCGGCCATGGGCCGCGCCAAAGTCCATAAGTGTGGCATGCGCGCTGCGTTCGGGAAAGCGCGCCCATGCTTCGGTTCGGGCGGCCCGGGCCAGATCCGCCATGCGCCGGGCGACCCACCCGGCGAGCTCGGCGGGGAGGTCGTGGCCCCACCCCGATATGATTTCGAGCCGGGCCTGCGGGATCCGGCGCGCGAGGTCGTGCGCGTGAGCCAGTGGCAGCATCGGATCGGCATCGCCGTGGAGGATCGCGACCGGTAGCTCGAGGCGTCCGAGTTCGCGCCAACGGTCGGCGTCGGCAAGGATCGCGGCCAACTGGCGCCGGACCGCGTTCCCACTTGGATCGGCGAGTGTCCCGATCTCGGCCGCCTTGGCCGCGACGGCACCCGGCAGCGGCGGCCAGGCCGGGCTGCCGAGGATCTGGAACAGCTGATCCAGCCAGGCCGCATGAGCCTCGGGTCCAGCCGCTGCCCCGCGGGGCCGTCTTGCGGCGTGCCGCAGCACGCGCCAGCGCGGCGTCGGCAGCCCGAGACGCCCACTGCTGGTCGCGAGCAGGGTCAGGCTCAGGACTTGTCCGGGCGCGGCAAGAGCCAGCCGCTGCGCGACCATGCCGCCCATCGAGACGCCGATCGCGTGGACTGGGCCCAACCCGAGGCGTTCGAGCAGGCGGGCGTGGTCGGCAGCGACCTCGGCCAGCGTGTACGGCAGCCGCTGCGGACGGCCGAGCAGCCGCCGCAGCGCGACCGCGGCAAGGTTCGGGGCGGGTGCATGGCCGATGCGCGTGCTACCGCCAGCGTCGCGGTGGTCGACGCGCAGCGTCCGGAAGCCGGCGTCGTGTAGGGCCTGGGTCCAAGCCGGCGGCCACGCCTGCCGCGGCAGACCGAGACCCATCAGCATCAGGGCGACCGGACCCGACTCGGGTCCCGCGAGGTCCCAGTCGAGCGTGACCGCGCCGATGTCTGTCCGCGGCATCCGCCGTCTCCGTCAGCGGACCTGCGTGCGGACCGCGTACGGTCCTTCGAGCGGATGCGGCACCGGATCCGACGGCCGGCCATCGAGCCACGTCGCCCAGTCGGCGGGCGAGAGCAGCAGCGGCATGCGATCGTGGAGGTGCGCGAGCGCCGGCACCGGAGGACAGGTGACGACCGTGAAGGTGCGGCGTGGCTCGCCGTTCGGTGCCCGCCACGACTCCCAGAGCCCGGCGAAGGCGCCGAGGCCATCCGGTGGGGCGATGGCGACCGGCGCGCGCTGGCGCTCAACTCCGGTCCACTCGATCCAGTGGCTGACCGGCACCAGGCAGCGGCGATGGCGGAAGGCATCGCGGTAGGCCGGCTTCTCCGCCAGCGTCTCGACGCGGGCGTTGAAGGTATGCCGGGCGATCGTGACGTCGCGCGCCCAGCGCGGGATCAGGCCCCACGTGCAGGGCTCGACTACGGGCGACGCGGCGTTACCGTGGATCACCGGCGTGCGATCGGTGGGGCGGACCGACGGGATGCTCGACTGCACCGCGTCGGCGAGGGCGAGCAGCAGCGGCGAAGCGAGGGCCTGCTTCAGCGACTCGGGCAGGTCGCCGGCGAACTCGAGCGCGAATCGTGCACACATGGCGGCGGCGGTCGCTCTGGCGGATGCTCCGCGTCATGCCGAACATAGCCGCAGGCTCGGGAAAGGTGCGAGGCCGCGGCCGTCGATTGGACGCGGGTGTGGCTGCGCTCGGCTGACTGCTCACGTTGCTCGCGGGTTTCGCGCTTGCTGGAGCACTGGACGCGAGGCGTCTCGACCAGCTCGAGATCCGGACCTGGGCCTGCGACCAGGGCCGCCGCGGGGCGGCTGAAGCTCACGTGGCGGATCGGCGGGCAGGACGAGGACTGGCTTCTGCTCGGACCCGGACGCTCGCTGCGAAGCAACGATCTTGCGGTCGACGAGCACGTGTCGGAGGTGGTGGCGCGCTGCCTTGGCTGCGCCTGGTCCAATGTGCCGGCGCGCTTCGAGCATGCCTTGAGCCCCACGCTCGGTGAGCGTCCCTCGCTCCAACCGAGATGAGCACGCTGGCGCCGCTGGGCGCAGCGCCGCCGTTCCGGCCGCGGCTTTGCGCGATGCCGGTCCGGGCTTGCTGCTGGTGGACGTCGATCACTCCGAGCAGATCGAAGATCGCCTCTCGCATCGTGTCGGGGATGCGGTGATTGCGCGGATCGACATGCTGCGTGCGGTCGCATCGTGTCGGGGATGCGGTGATCGCGCGGATCGACATGCTGCGTGCGGTGTTCGCGGACGGTCTCGCCGGCGGCAACCGAGTCCGCTGATCGGGCGCACCTGGCGCGGCTGCTCAGCCCTCCGCGAACGCGCCTGCCTCGAGCTCGACCAGGATCTCATTGCGGCGCATGAACCACGGCGTCCACGGCGGGTCGTAGCGCGCGGTCCAAGGCTCCCCGACCATCACGAGGCCAGCGCGGGTCACCGCGTCTACGAGCTCAGCCTCGCGCGCCGCGAAGACCCTGGCCGACCAGGTACCCGAGAAGCGGATCGCCGCGATCCGGCGCTCCGGCAGCTCACGGATCACGACGCGCACGTCATTTGGCAACGGTAGCGTCTCGCGCTGCCACTCGGACGGCATCATGAAGGAAACTGTCCAGCCAGATTCCGAGGCGCGCTGCTCGACCGGCGCGGTCATCGCGATCTCGGTGCCGCCTCGGGCGCGCCGCTGCTCGACGGGCGAGGTCATCGCGATTTCGCGACGGCCCTGGTTGTCGCCGAAGATGTAGGTCGCGAGCACACGAAAGGCGTCGTTGCCGGCGCGGCGGTGATCGGTCGTCGTCACCGTGGTTTCGGCCAGCAGCATCGGCTGGTAGCGGCGCACCTCGATGCCGTCGGCCAGGATGCGTTCCACGCTGTAGCGAGGCGTCTCGACGGCTTGCGCTGGCACGGCGGCGAGGACCAGGGTCACGACGAGGAATGGGCGGGCGAAGAAGCTTGGCATGGGGCGGGGGCCGAGTGGCCATTGGGGCAGGCGGCCGTTCGAAACGCATCGCTTGGTAGCCTCGGGCCTGCGCCGTGATGGCGTTGCGAACGGAGCGCGGACGATGGCAGAACGAAGGATCGGTCTCGCGAGAGGTAACGCTCGGTTTCGCGGTTCGATGCTGCGCGCGGTGCTGCTCGTGCTTGTGGCGCTGGGTGCTGCCGCGCTCGTCCTGACGGGTTGGGGCGCATGGCGCCTCGCGCATGGCGAGCCGCTGCCGGACTGGCTGGCCCGGCTCGCAGTGATCAGCGGTCTCGTCAGTGGCGACCAACTGGCCGAGGCGGCCCGCGCCGCCGAGGCGCGACGCCTGGACGACGCGCTCTGGCGCAATGCCGCGGCCAATCGGGCACGGGCTCAGGCCGGCGTGCGCGCGGCCGCGTGGGACGGAGATCGACTGCTGATCATGCTGGCGTCCGGCATCGCTCCGTCGGGTGGGCGGGCTGCGGCGATCTGCAATGCCCTCGCCGTGCCTGACGACGCCGACCCCGTGCGCGTCCGGCTCGAGGCGCTGGACGGGCAGGGCGCGCCGGTCGAGTCTTGGTGTGGTCGGAAGACCCACTGAGACGAGTGCCGGGCCACGACGCGTTGCTGCGACGCAACAGCATTTTTTGCGGCGCACAAGATAGCAACGACAGCCTTCAGGATCGCCTATGTCGTTAAAAGAGGCGCCATGGCTTTGACTATTAGTCGGCGTGAAGACTTCGTGTTGTTGCGATCGCACATCGTCTTCATCCCACTGTCGTGCCCGATGACTTGGATGACTCGCACGACCGTGGTATGACCGGCAAGAATCGGCCGCGCGGCAGGCGCGCGGCCCGGGCACTTCGGGCCAGCAACGTGCTGGCCTTGGCGGCGAGACGGGGAAATACGTTAAACTGCAACCGCGAGGCGTCGGCAACAAACTCGGTCCAGAGCGCTCCCTG
>CALDVP010000088.1 GCA_937924195.1 uncultured Lysobacterales bacterium | reverse complement strand
TCGTGGTCGAGGTGTTGTCGATCGCGATCTGGGTCCTCGCGGTGGCGTTGGCGATCCGCCACGGCGAGGCCGTCGGCGCGCTGTTCCAGGAAGCCGTCGAGCTGCCGTCGGCGCGGGTCGCGCTGGGTTACGGCCTCGTATTCTTCGGTACGACCATCGCAGGCGCGCTGCTACTGTGGCTGACGCGGCAGCTGGTTGCCCGCACTGGCCTCAGCGGCACCGATCGTCTGCTCGGCGCCGGTTTTGGCCTCGTGCGTGGCGCGCTGCTCGTGGTCGTCGTGGTGACCTTGGCACGGATGACGCCGCTGCCGCGCGACCCCTGGTGGCAGGAGTCGCGCACGATCCCGGCCTTCGTCGAGATCGGGGATCTCGCCGTGGCGGCTTTGCCGGACGACCTCGAGGCTTGGATCGAGGCTGCGACTGCCGCGACCAAGGCCCTCGCGGAGCCGGCGGCCGAGACCGCGCGCGAGGCCGGGCAGGACCCCGTGCCGCCGGATGGACGCTGAGCGCGAAGGCGGTATGCTGCAGGGCCGCACGCGTCGTTGACGTGTGTCACCTCTTCGCGCCGGGACGCGCCGGATTGCATCACCTGCACCGACGATGATCGACCTCCACTGCCACATCCTGCCCGGCATCGACGACGGTGCGCCGGACCTCGACACGGCGCTGGCCATGGCCGCGATCGCTGCGTCCGACGGCATCCAGGTGATGGCCTGCACCCCGCACATCTATCCGGGGCTCTACGAGAACAACCAGGCCGGCATTCAGGCCGCAATCGACGCGTTTCGCCTCGAACTGCGCCAAGCCGGCATCCCGCTGCAACTGGTGATCGGCGCCGACGTGCACATGGATCCCTCATTGCGCGACGGCTTGAAGTCCGGCCGCATCCCGACGCTGAACCGCTCGCGCTACTTCCTGTTCGAGCCGCCGCACCACGTCGCGCCGATGCGCCTCGAGGAGGCCTGCTTCGAACTGATGGTCGCGGGCTACGTGCCGATCCTGACCCATCCCGAGCGCCTGACCTGGGTCGGGGACCACTATGACCAGATGGTCGAGCTGGCCGAGCGCGGCGTCTGGATGCAGCTGACCGCCGCCAGCGTGACCGGCCGCTTCGGCCGCGCGGCGCAGCACTTCGCCCTGAAGATGCTCGATGACGGCATCGTCCACATCCTCGCCACCGACGCGCACCATTCCACCAAACGCCCGCCGATCCTGTCCGAGGCGCGCGAGATGGTCGCCAGGCGCTTCGGCGCCGAGGAAGCGACCAACATGGTGCTGGTCAGGCCGCGCGGCGTGCTCGACAATATCGATCCAGACCGCCTGCCGGGCCTGCCGGATCCCGCCACCGCGCCCGAGGAGCCGTTCTGGCGCCGGTGGTTCGGCGGGCGTAGGCGGCATTGAAGCGAGGATGTGGCCTATGACTCGATCCTGGCTCACTCTGTTTGCGTTCCTGATTGCGTCCTTGATGCTGGGTTGTGCGACCGGGACGAAGCCGATACGTACGACCGAGTTTGCAACCGTCGCCGCTGGCGGGCGATTGCCGCCTCCAGATTCTACGACCGCATCCGGCGCCTATATCGGCGTGCCCGATTACCGCATTGGTCCACTCGACCAGCTCGAAGTCAGCGTGTTTCAGGTTCCCGATCTCAGCCGAACGGTGCGGGTAAATTCCTCGGGCGAGATCTCGCTGCCGATGATCGGCGTGATCCGCGCTGGCGGAAAGACGGTCGCCGAACTAGAGCGGGAGATCGCCGACAAATTGCGAGAGTCGTTCCTGCAGGACCCGCAGGTGTCGGTGTTCATACAGGAATTCGCGAGCCAGCGCGTAACCGTCGAAGGTTCGGTGAATCAGCCTGGAATCAAACCATTGACCGGCCGGACGACGTTATTACAGCTAATCGCCATGTCGGGCGGGCTCACCCGTATGGCTGACCCATCGAAGATCATCGTGTTCCGTACGATCGACGGTCGGCGGATGGTTGCGCTGTTCGACCTCGTCGACATCCGCAGCGGACTTGCCGAGGATCCGCAGATCTTCGGCGACGACATCGTCGTGGTCGACGACTCTCGCGCGCGCACGGTTGCGGAGACCCTGCGCAGTTGGATGGGTTTCCGCCCGTGGGATTTGTGACTTGTCACGTTGCATCGGACCGTGTCGAGGTCCAGCGGAACCGATTGAGCCCTAGCCTCGCCAAGCCTGCAAGCGTTTCCACGGATAGCCAATGAGCGACACACCGAACGACCGATCCGCGAATGAGTGGGATCGCCTGCCGACCGTTTCCAACGGTGGCGGTGCAATGGTCCGCGCCCCCGCGGGTGTCGGCCGCGCGCTTGCGCTCGAGGCCCGGGGTCCGGCGCAACCCGCCGATGACGAGCGTCAGGTCGACCTGATGACCTACTGGCGGATCATCGTCAAGCGTCGTTGGACGGTGATCTCGATGGTTCTCGCCGCAGTGGCACTCGCGGTCATTCAGACACTGATGACGACTCCCTTGTATCGCGCGACGGTGGTGCTGCAGATCGACCGGGAGCCGATTCGAGTGCTCAATACCGAAGGAGTCATTCCGTCGGAGAGTGTTTGGGACGAGAACTTCTATCAGACCCAGTTCGAACTGCTGAAGAGTCGTTCGATGGCCGAACGGGTCGTCAGCTCCATCAACCTGGCGGAGGATCCTGCCTTCGATAAGCTGGATGCACCATCGCCGTTGCGGGCTTTCTTCGATTCGGTCTTGGGGAGTGGTCCACCGGCCAGCGAGGGGTCTGACGCTGAAGACGCAACCGGCGAGCGAGTGGTCCAGGTTGGGGCGCCCGAGGTCGATGCGCAGACTCTGCGACAAATCGAAGCCGGGCGCGTGGCGTGGCTGATGAGCGCGCTCGACGTAGAACCGGTTCGTCGTTCACGGTTGGTCCGTGTCTCGATCACGTCGCCAGACCCAGAGTTGTCCGCGCGCGTGGCGAACGGAGTCGCGGAGGGGTTCATCGAGGCCAATCTCGATCGACGCATCGACGCGTCTTCGTTTGCCAAACGCTTCCTCGAGACCAGCCTCGCCGACATGAAGGCACGGCTCGAGGCATCCGAGCGAGCGTTGATCGAGTTCGCCCAGCAGGAGGAGCTGGTCGAGACGGACAACCAGACCACGCTTGCGTCGCAGAACATGACCTCGCTGAACCAGTCCCTCGCCGCTGCCAAGGACGCGCGCATCCAAGCGGAGTCGCGACTTCGCGCCGCACAAACTGGTCGAATCGAAGCCTTGCCCGAGGTCCTCTCGAGTCCGCTCATCGGCGAGCTTCGCAAGAACCGAGCGCAGCTCTACGCTGAATATCAGCAGAAGCTGGCGACTTTCAAGCCGGATTTCCCGGAGATGCGTCAGCTGAAGGGTCGGATCGACGAGATCGATCGGCAGATCGCGGAGGCCACGGCCACGATTCGGGCGTCGATCGAAGCCGAGTACCGCGCGGCGCTGGAACGCGAGAATCTGTTGATGGCCCAGTTGACGGCTGTCAAAGGCGAATTGCTCGACGTTCGCGGCCGCAGCATCGAATACAACATCCTGAAGCGCGAGGTCGACACCAACCGCCAGCAATACGAGGCTCTGCTGCAGCGTTACAAGGAAGTTGGCCTCGCCGGCGGCGTCGGTTCCAACAACATCTCGATCGTCGATCGCGCGCAGCCTCCGGGCGGGCCATTCAAGCCGAACATGACGACGAACTTGCGTACCGGTCTGCTGCTGGGCCTGTTCTTCGGTATCCTGCTCGCGCTGCTCGTCGAGTACCTCGACGACACGATCAAAACGCCGCAGGACATCGAAAAGAAGCTGTCGCTTCCAGTTCTCGGGGTCATCCCGAAACTTCGCGCGGGCGAAACGCCTCGATCGGCGATGACCGATCAGCGATCGGCCTTCTCCGAGGCCTACCGTTCACTGCGTACGGCCCTGCTGTTTTCGACCGACAAGGGTGTGCCCCGAACGCTCGTCGTGACCAGTGCCAGTATCGCCGAAGGCAAGTCGACCACGGCCTTCGCGCTGGCGACAAACTTCGCGCAGCTCGGCAAGAAGACCTTGCTCATCGACTGCGATCTGCGCAATCCGTCGTTGCACAAACGAGTGCCGGGAGCCGTCAATGAGAACGGATTGAGCAACTATCTCTCAGGGGCAATTAAGCCGCAGGAGATGGTCGTCGCGACCGGCATCGAGAATCTCTCCTTCGCGCCGACCGGCCCGCTGCCGCCGAATCCGGCCGAGTTGTTGGCGAGTCCGCGCATGAGCGCGCTGTTGACCGTCGCCAGCCACAAGTTCGACCTCGTGATCCTCGACGCCCCCCCGGTGATGGGTCTCGCCGATGTGCCGATTCTTTCGCACATGGCGGCGGGCACCTTGATCGTCGTGGAGTCCGCGGAGACTCGCGTCGGCATGATAACGGCGGCGGTCAAACGCTTGCAGTCCGCGCGCGCCCGGATCATCGGTACGGTCCTGACCAAGTACGACGCCGCCCAGGCCGGCTATGGCTATGGTTACGGCTATGGCTACGGCTACGGCTATTCGTACTACGCGTACGGCGGCGACCGAAAGAGGTTGGGGCGCCAATGAGCGATCCTCGGGCTGGAGGGTCGGCTGCAGTAGGGGCCGTCGAAGCGGCCCTGCTCGCCCTGGCCGCGCCAGGCCGGCGGGATCTCGCCCCGCCGCATACTCTCCCCCCGGGTGCGATCGATCTGATTCGCGTCGCGGCCGAGGATCGGTCCCATGCCGAGGCGTTGGCGGATCGGTT